>DAOWNU010000030.1 GCA_030642425.1 bacterium
AACAAACTGAATGAGAGAAGAGTCAGAATCACAACTGTGAACAGCATTTTAGCGCTCTTCATTTTGTCCTCCTTGATATTCGGCGTGCGGATTATCGGATTCTTGTTCCGATTCCACAAGCTCCACTATTTTTTGTTCATTTTGATTGCCCGGATCATAAGGCATCGTATACCTATAATACAAATCAAGCTTTTTTGCAACCATTTTTTTTCCTCACTTCAAAAAAAACAGAAGTAATTATTTACCGAAAAGTTTGGACGCAGAACATGTGCCATTTACATAACCCATTGTTACCAAAGCAGTTATGTATATTGTTATCGACTAAAAAGGTCATATTCCCCAACATCGATATTATCGGGGGATTTATCCCCACAATGACCGGAAAAAAGATATTTTTTTGCTTTTGTTCCAATCCCCGACCGAAATAGTGTAATCACATATAAAAACATTCGCCGCAAAAGGCAGAAATAACTTGAATTAGGGCCTTCTTTAATGTTATAATAAGGAAAACGCTTGCATTAGGCGGAGCTTTTATAGACAGACAGCGCTCGATAATATTTAAGCCCGGTCTGCCTGCTTCCAATAAGGGGGAAACTTGAGAATTGCCAATATCGTTATTTCGTTATTATTATTTTGTATCGGGATTCATGGCGCGGACAGCTTAAATGCAATCCGTATCGGCTATTACGATACCGGGGGGATCGCGAAAGAGATCGTTGTCGAGGGCGGGGACGCCTATGTCGCGGATTCGTATAGCGGGTTTTTAGTGCTCGACATCTCCGATCCGTCGAACCCGACGAACAGGGCGGTCTATAATACACCCGGAGATGCCAACGATCTCTCTATTTCAGACAATAATCTCTATCTCGCGGATATGTCCGGCGGCGTCAGGATATTCGACATCTCCAATCCTTCCTCACCAGTGCAAATCTCCCGCGACACACTTTACGCCACATATACGGACGTTTCCGGTCTCGGCGAATATGCCCGCTGCACACTCGGCTGGTCCGGTTTTTCGATCCTGAATTTTTCCGATCCGGCCGACCCGGAAGAACACTGGCACTCGACTTCGCTCGGCGGATATGCCTACGCCATTCATATCGAAAACGAACTCGCGTATCTCGCCTGCGGTGCGGGTGGATTGAAAATAATCGATCTCGAACCGCCCGCCCTTATCGGCTCTTATCCGATTTCAGGCTCGGCGCGTGGAGTATTCGCCCGCAACGACACGGTATTTATTGCCGCTTATACCGGTGGCCTTATCATACTCGACGCCACCGATCCGTCAGCTCCAGAGCTTATCGGCGCTTTCGATACCGACGGTTACGCCCACGGCGTATGGGTCGCGGAAACACTCGCCTTTGTCGCGGATTATCATGAGGGATTGAGGATTATCAATATTGCCGATCCGGCCTCGCCTTTTGAAACCGGCTATTACAAAACGATCCACAATGCGCTCGATGTGACGGAAGATAACGGCTATGTTTATGCCGCTTTCGGCAACGACGGCGTGTATATTCTCGACGTCGGGTTGATACTGAACGCCCCGCCGGTTCTGGATTCCGTGTGGTTTAGCGAGGAAACCGATTGCGACGGCGTCGATCTTGTCCATATTTGCTATTCGCTTTCCGACGCCGAGGGCGATCCGGCGGACATTTCCGTCTCGATGAGCGGAAACGGTGGCGCGACATGGGACGTCCCGCTGAACACGCTCTATAACACGTTCGGAAATATCGGCGCGGACGTTATTCCCGGCGTCCATTGTTTCGATTGGGACATGAGCGCTGATCTCCCGGACAGCGAGGCCCTCGATTGGATAGTGAGAATAGAGCTGACGAATCCCGACTTACTGCACACGAGGGTTCGGGGGAAGTCATGCCCATATTTTGCCGGTATGCCTGTCGGCACGCAGATAACCGACTGGTGGGGCGGCGATACAATTCCGAACGTTTCCGCCGTCGCGATAAATATCGAGAGCGATATCGACAGCGTTGCGATAGCGGCGGTGGGTTCCGTGAGCTACGGCGTCGATTATCCGTTCCATTCCCCCGAAGGCGGCTCGCCCACGCCGACTATCCCGGAATACGAGGCCATGTCCGGCATCAGCTATTTCGAAAACGCGCCTATCGCGGGATTGATGGCCGTTTTTATCGGGGATAATCCTCCCGACCCCGAAAATACGCCTCCCCGTCTTTCCGCGCAAACTTCGACTCCGATGCTGCAGCAGACTGTCTTTATCGGCTCCGGGCCATTTACTTTAATACCGCCGGAGGGTGCAGCGCGGCTGTTCCTCGGGGCCAACGACCATTATCGGTGGCAGGATAACCGTGGCCATTTCGACATCGATATCGAAATCTTCACCGATGAATCTTATATCAGCGCAACGGATACCGCGCCGCTGGACTCGAGTCCTCCGGCTGTGGACATCTCATGCCCCTTCGAGACGCTGACCGGCGGCCGGATATATAATTTCTCATGGAGCGTGGACGATCTGTTCTACTCTGATAATGAGTGCAGCGTCGCCTTTACCAGCCCGGCCTTCGAGGAAAATTATGCTGCGACCGGCCCCGATTTCGGATGGCTCGTCCCGAACGTGTCCGTTCCGGCGTGCACGATGATCGTTGCCGCGAGAGATTCTTTCTGCAACTGGGGACACGATACGTGCGTGTTCGAGATCGCGGAGGCGATGCTTCCCTGTTCCGCGTGGGTGGATACGGTCTGGTTCGCGGAGGAGATCGATTGCGACGGCCGGAACATTGTCGAGATATGCTACGATCTCGCCTCGACCTGTCCAGATTCCGCTTTTTCAACTTCAATTCATATCTCATCCGATTCCGGTGGGACATGGGGCGACGATATCGATTCGATTTGGGAGGACGACGGCGATATCGGCGAGGGAGTTCTTCCCGGAACTCACTGCTTTTTCTGGGAATTCGGCCGCGACCTCCCCGATATGGAGGGTTCCGACTGGCTTATCGAGGTGGGCGTCCTCGTCAATTTCGACACGTTCATGGTTATCGATTCATTCGATATCAGCGACCGGCCTAATTACGGCAGAGGACTGGCTCACGGCGACGGCTATTATTGGGTCTATGATCTTAATGCCGGATTTATCTATAAAACCCCCTGTATCGGCTGCCCGCCGGAGGACAGCTTTCACGTGGGAGAAAATAACAACTGCGACATAGACTACAAGGACGGTTATATCTACTTCGCCGATTCCTCGGGCGGGGACTGCAAGCGCATCCATCGGATAGACGCCGCGACGCACGCGCAGGAATATATCGCCACACTGCCGGAATACGCCAGCGACATCGAGGGCGTGCAGGTTGTCGGTGACAGCCTGATAGTGGCATGGTATGGGATACCGGAGGACAACGACTCGAACAAGGTGCTCTATCTCGACCTGACAGACCCATTCCCCATATCCTCCTGGGACACAATCCTGACGGGCGCCGTGGACGACTGCCATACGATAGAGGGTATGACCTTCGCCAAAGGCAGCCTCTGGGGATGCAACGATTTCGGGCGAATTGTCGAGATCGATCTGGAGATACCGGATTATATCGGATGCTATCCCGTTCCGAATATTGGCGAGGGCGCCGAAGGTCTTTGCTGGGACGGCGAATTTATGTGGTATCACAATTACCATGGCACCGGCACAATGAAGATATACAAAATACAGCTTTGGGACTCTTTCACGAACTCTTTCACCGCTGCCGGGCCTCTGGACTCGAGGCCGCCCAATATTACTATTTCCTGCCCTGCGGAATCCCTGAATATCGACGAACCTTATATGTTCCAATGGGTCTTCGACGACGATTTTCTGGCGGATTATCCATGCTCCGTGCACATATTCGGCTGCGGGATGGTGCAGCACCATTATATTGCGGACACGCACGTTAGCTGGACTCCGACCGCTGCCTGCGAATCCTGTTCGATAATTATCGTGGCGCGCGATTCATTCTGCAATTGGGGCACGGACACATGCGTTTTCGTGGTCTTCGAGGAGGAGGAAGCCTGCTCCGTGGACATCGATTCGGTCTGGTTCACCGAAGAGGTCTATTGCGACGGGCGCAATGTCATGATAATCTGCTACGAATTCTCCTCCACCTGTCCGGATTCTGAGTATTATGTAACCCTTATCATGTCCTCGAACTCCGGCGGAAGCTGGTCGGTTCCGATGGACTCGGCATGGGATAGCGAGGGCGATCTCGGAGCGGGCGTTACGGAGGGCATCCACTGTTTCTTCTGGGAGATGGGCTGCGACCTTCCCGGCTGGGACGGCGATGATTTCCGTGTTCGCGTGGACGTTACGGGCCACGAGACGAGCGATTTCTATATCGCTTCCGGAATCGCCGACTCGCGCGGGCCAAGAATCGATATCGCCTGCCCGGAGGACACGCTTCTCCCCCTTATCCCCTACACTTACCACTGGTCTATCGAAGAACCATTCCTTGCGGATTATCCGTGCTCCGTAACGATTTCCGGCTGCGGCATCCTCGAACGGCACGAGATCGCGGGGACATCCATAAGCTGGACCGCCCCCTGGCCATGTTCGAGTTATGTCCTCACTGTCGCCACGCACGATTCGTTCTGCAATTTGGGCGCGGACACGTGCTATTTCACAATCGAGGATGAGGTCGTCCCGTGCTCGGCGTGGGTAGATACGTTCTGGTTTTTCGAAGAAACCGATTGCGACGACGGGAATACAATTGAAATCTGCTACGACCTAATATCCACCTGCCCCGATTCCGCCTATTCGGTCTCGATTCTGGCCAGCTCCGATTACGGTGAAAGCTGGGCCGTCCCGCTTGCTTCCCTGACAGAGTGGGAGGGCGATCTCGGCGATAGTATTTTTGCCGGAAACCATTGCTTCTATTGGGATATCGGGCGCGACCTTCCGGATTGGGAGGGCGAATTGAGCCTCGAAATAACGTTGGAGAATTCCGCTTCGGGGCCAATTCTGGATATATCCACCACAACCGGCCCGGCGGATACAAAAGCCCCGCGCCTGACCCTGAATTGCCCCGGCGATTCCGTTTTCTACCCCGGAGATACGATTCACCTGTCGTGGTCTTTGGCCGATTTATTCCCGCACAGCGGTCCGTTTTCGCTTAATATCGACTGGTGCGTCGGCGAGACCACACTATCGATAGATTCGACCGGGTTCGATTGGGAAATACCCTTCGGCGCCGGCGGCTGCGACGAAATATGGTTCACTATCGAGGCGAGAGATTCTTTCTGCAATTGGGGCCGCGACAGCTGCTTTGTAAGCCCCGACACTATCGAACTCCGATGCAATATCCTGATTTTCTCCAACGCTCCCGACGGCGCGACATACACTATCGACAGTTTCGACTCGCTGCGCGCGATTCTCGAAGACATGGGCAACACCGTTACGACTGTCGGCGCGTCGGACGGCATCGAACTAACTTCGGCGTATCTCGCGGATTTCAACCAGCTTTGGTTCATCGACTCGAAAAACTCTCTGGACACGACATTAAGTCCTTCGGAGATACTCGCAATAAGGAATTTCGCCGGTGCCGGACGCGGGCTTGCAATATTGGCCGACCATTATCCATATTTTGCCATCGACGCGAATTACATTCTCGACGAATGGGGCGTTCTTCTCGACGGCTCCGCGAACCATCGACCTTCGGGCCTTTGCAACGATGAGATATTTTTCGATTCGCACCCGATAACGGACGACCTTACCGAACTCGCCTGTTTCACTTCCGAGAGCAGAATTCACAATTCCGGCCCGGATATCTTCACGCCCCTGTCCGAATACGGCGGCGATACGCTTCAAGCCGCTATTTCCGGCTCCGGCAAGAGGGCCTTTATCGACGTTAGTTATTATAGATATTTGAACCCGTATGTCCGCTCATGCGGCGGGGTTACGCTGGTGGAAAACATTTCCTGCTGGCTCGAGCCCGGCGGCTGCGGCTGCGAAATCGACAGTTGCACACTCGAAGCGCTCGCCTTTGTCGAAGACCCACAGGTGTGTCCCGGCGACAGCGTTACGCTTCAATGCAGTATCTCAGGAGAAACCGGCGCGGTATATTTCCAATGGTGGTCGCTGCCGGTCGGCTTTTCTTCGACGATGCAAAATCCAAATTCCGGGCCGCTGTTCGAGGACACCTGGTTTTTCGTGCGGGCCTACGAATCCGCAGACTGTGAAGATATCGACTCCGTATTTATCGACGTCCTCGCCGACGAGGAATTGGACACGTTCATGTGTCTCGGCGACACGATGACATTCTGCACGAGCGCGTTATGCGACTCCTTCGATTCCGGTCGGGCCGGCGGCGGGAATATTACTGTTACCCGCGACGGCATCCCGCAGCTCGGCTGCCTGATTATGTCCGAAGACTCGACCTGCATGGATTTCATCCCGCTGGAAACCGGCGATTACTGGGTCTGTCAGGAGGACTACTACGACGGCGTCCACGACTGCTGCTACGATGTCTGCTGGTTTGTCACCGTTTGCTGTAAGCCGTTCGGCGAGTTGACCGTCGATTCTCTCGGCGCCTGCGAATGGGCGCTCTATTTCGAGCATTTTGCCGACTCCGGCTGCGCGGAGATAGACAGCGTCGTCTGGGAAATCACATCGTTCCGCGAACTGCCGTTCGACACGACACATATCCCCGGCGGCATCGAAATCGGCCTGTCCGGTTCGGACTCGGTCGAAATCTGTGTTATGGCGCTCACCGGCTGCGTTCCGCCGTCGAGCTGTATTTTCGAGGCCTGCACCGCGCTCACCTGTATCGGCGAAGATTGCTGCGAACTCGAAGTTATCTCGATTCCGGACAGCGTCTGTTTCGGCGAGTCCGCCGCGCTCTGTGCGTATTTCATCGCGGATAGCTGCCCGGATATCGACACGCTGACCTGCGAATGGACGATGGACGGCAGCCCGGTCGGCACGGGGTCTTGCGTTACTGTGTTCCCGGATACCGCCTCGGTGTATTGCGTGGATGTAAGCTACACAAGCGCTTTCGGCGAGCTTTGCATATATCATTCATGCGCGACCGCACACGTCATTCCGCCGCCGCCGGGCGATATCTGGCCCGGAACCGCCGCGCTCGGTCTCGGCGATACACTCGTCCTACCCGTGCCGTGCGGCGCCTACGGTGACGGTTATCTCATCCCGGACAGCATCGTCGTGCTAACCGGAACTACCGCGCTCGTGGAGACTTCCGGCGTATTCGCCCCCGGCGATTGGTGCGTGCTTCGATATCCGGCGAATTTCGCCAGCCCGCCGAACCGCGTGTTCTGTTACGACATGTATCTGGGCGACTGCGCGTGGCTCCAAATCGAATGCTGCACACTAACCGTATGCGACACGCCGCACGCGGAAATCGCCCTGCCGGAGGGAGTCTGTCCGGAATTGGGCTATGTCGATGTCTGCGTTCTCAACCGCGAGCCGTCCATCTCGATAGACCGGATAACATGGAGCAACGGCGCGACTTCGATATGCACGGAAATCCCGCTCGAACCGGTCGGGACGCCCTGCGGCGGAGTGAACGGCTTTGCACCGGAGACGGTGAGCGTGGAGATATGCCACGAATGCGGCGGCGCGTTCGCCTGCATAACCGATACCTATATTATATACCCCGAATACAGCTTCTGGATAGACATTCTGCCCTCTGGCGTTACGCAGGGGGATTCCGTGGACACCGAGCCGCATATCCTGCCCGCGCCATCGACAGACATCGACAGTTTCCTGAACTGGTATATCTGTCAGGGGGACACGATGCTGATATACCGTGGCGAATCCCGCTATCCGGACGGTATCCACGGGGCGACGAGCCTGTTCGAGAAAACCGTTTTCTGCGCAAAATTCGACTACGATTTCGGCGGCGGCAGATGCGAACTGACCGCCTGCGACAGCGTGTTCGTGCGCGACACTCTCATCACCATAATCAAAACGCCCTGCGGCGTCGATTCTAACGGCTTCGGCGATCCGGACGGCTATATCGAGGTCGATGACTATCGGCGCTACGGCGAATGCTCGTTCACATTCCCGGTCGATAGCGGTTGCGTGACAATCTGCGCCAGCGACACCGATTTTGTCATGCCACGGGTATTCATTTTCGACCATTGGGAGAGCGGCGGCGCGATATACAGCCACGCATCCTGCACAACTTATTGCCCGTCGGGCGCGTTCGACACTATTTTCGCGGTTTACGACACCGCCACGATTTGCATGGGCCTGTCGCCGGCCGGCGAGGAAATCGAAATCGAGATTGAACAGATATTGCTCGACAACGACTCCGTATTTTCGCATTTCAATATCGGCGAGCCGCGCGGTTTTTCGCTCGACAACTGCGGAAGCTGTTCTCTGAGCGTGCAGGCCCGATGGGTCTCCAGCGCAAACGAGTCCGGATTCGATTGTCCGGCGATACAGTTGACAAACCACGCCATTCCCGGCTTCAACCGGCTCGGTTTGAGGGGGATAATCACGCCGGATTCGCTCCCGTCGGATTTTGCCGTGCTCAAGGACTATTTCATCGACATCCACGACCCGGCCCACGGCCCGCTTGGCCCCGGCGAAAATCAATTCTTGTATATAGGTGTGGTCTCGCCGGAGGATTTCCACAGGTGTTATCCCGACGGGACGGACATCGCGTATAGAATAACGCTCCGACTTCGCTGGGGCATCTATTTGCCTTAACACGTGAGGATTACCGCGATGATAAGGGTAATTTGTGGATCGACATCGTGAAATAAGGCCTTGACAGCGGGCAAATGACGGCCTATCTTATCAAATAAGACTTATGCCCCGTGCAGGAGCGGGGGAACGAGTGAAAAGTGATTAGGCTTAAATGAAAAAAAAGCTTAGAAGAATACTAGAAATTTTCTTACTTATAGCGATATTCTTTATAGGATTATCGCTTTCAGTTACGCCATTTGTTGATGATATCGAGCGGTCACTTATCGATTGGAGATACAGGACAACTTATTTACTTGGCAAATCCCCGGTCGTTTCACAGGACATTGTGCTTGTTCTGATTGATGAGAAAACGGTTTGCCAGTTGGAAACAATTTGCCCTTTTCCGAGAGAGGTGCTATCGAACATTATTGCCGCTGTGAATGACCTGGGTGCTAAAACGATCGCATTAGATATTCTCCTTGATTTTGAAACGAATCAAACTTCAGACAGCATTCTTGCAGCTACAATAAGAGAAGCCGGCAACGTAATCATCTCGAGTATGGTTGAATACGAAGGGAATAAACCAGTTTTACGGGAACCTTTACCGTTCTTTACAAACAATCTTTGGCAGCCTAACTTCACTAATCTTTCTAAAGCGACTTATCAGAAAAGATTCGCTATATCTGAATTGGTCGATGGCGAGACCGTTTTTCCCTTCCCGATTGTTGTTAGCGCTTCGTTTATGAATATGGATCCTATGGAATTTATCTCCGAGCAAAACTTCGATATTCGCGATTTTATCTACATAAACTATGCTGGTCCTTCGGAAGTTATTAAGGGCTTTTCTGCGAGCCTATTCCTTCTTGAAAATAAACCGCCAAGGTCTTTTTTCGAAAATAAGCTGGTTATAATCGGTGCTGAACACAAAGACGCAAGGGATTATTATTTTATGACTCCCTATTCGCGGAATTTCCTAAATTCAGATATAAGCTATATGACAGGGGTAAAAATAATAGCTAACGCAACTAATACCATTCTCAAAGACAATCCAATAAAACCGGCATCGAGTTTGTTCACTTTTATAACAGCTATAATTTTAGCGATTATTGCCTTTTTGGTTTTTCGGAAAATCAAGCTATATTGGGGCGTTATTGTTTTCCTCTTTGGAATATTGATAATAAACCTTCTAAGCCTCTATTTATTCGTGCAACAAGATTTGATCGTAAGTATATCTATGCTTTCTATCTCTTTTACATCGGGTATTATTAGTGTAATCATAGTCCGATTCATAGATACACGAACGAAAGCTATGATAGATAAAAACACGAATCTATATAATCGAGGTTACCTCTGGGAGTATTTGACGCTTCACCATCGTAAGGCGTTGAAAAGGGGAACAGCATTAACCGTTATTATGTTCGATATCGACTTCTTTAAGAAGTTTAATGATACTTACGGCCACGATATTGGAGATGTTGTGTTACGGGAGGTCTCTTCTATAATGAAGGACGAAGTATCTAAGAGAGGAATTGCAGCGAGATATGGAGGCGAAGAACTTACGGTAGTCCTTCCGGGGAGCACGCCGGGTATTGCTT
>DAOWNU010000161.1 GCA_030642425.1 bacterium
TGCTCCCCCCATCCAGTGGGTGCCTGCGGCGAATATGCGTGTTGCGGGATGAGTGGGATCGGACGCCATGCACTTGACCTTAAAACTATCGCGCACCGTTTCGAGCGTGTCCCAATGAACATGGTCGTATGTGCGGACGAAGTAAGGCGAAAAATAAAGAATAGGATGTCTGTATATTTCGACGCTTGCGAAAGTATATGGATATGGCTCAGGCGTAGAAAGTAAAGCTTGGCAGTTAAAACTCGTATCAATAACTTCCGCATGGTAGCATGTCTGTGTCCATGTAAGGCCATAATCGGTAGAAATTGATAGTCCGCTCTGTCCACCGGCATAAATGACGTTGCAATCTTTATAAGATGAAGTTATTTGGCCGCCGTTGTTTGGTAGATAGGGATATGGATATGTGGGGTGTTGCCATGTTTGACCTGCGTTCGTGCTGAAGACCAATGAAGGCGAACTATAAGGGGATACTGTAAATCCCGCAAACCAAAGAGAGTCGTTAGTGACATGAGAATGGAATTCAACAATCTCGGTGAAAGGCAATGAATCGCATATACCGGAATCAGCTTCATACCAATGCGCGCCGCCGTCATCGGAACGAGCTATCTGGATATTAGCTTCGGCACCGGAATACATCGATAATAGCAGTGTTCCGGCATTGAGTGGAGATTCGAACATCGTATTGAATACGTTTACCAATCCATTAAACGCCGGGTTTTCAGGCCAATCGCCGAAAACCGTATCCCAGGTAGCGCCGTAATCTGTGCTTTTATAAAGAGCTGCCTGATAGGACGTTGCATAAACTACATTCGGCAAATGCTTAGAAGCGAACACGCTCGTGAGTGCTCCGTTCTGGCCCGTTTCACAGGCCGACCAGGTCTCGCCGCCGTCGGTGGAACGGATTACGCCCGGCCAATCGGCGTAATCATGATTAGCGATGATGGTATCCGGGTGCTCGGGGTGGAAAGAAAACTAGGACGCGTTATGAAAGGTTGGAATGTTTATCGCTTTATAATCGTGAATATCCGGCCAGATAAATCTTCGCAAGGTATCCTGAAGGTAGCCTCCACATCCATTATCATTATAATATAGACCAAATCGACCTTCGAACCACGCCGGTTTCACATTTCCAAGACGCGATGAAATCGGCAAGGCAACCGAATCGTATTCGCCAAGGACGGTATCGTCCGAAGCCACTGCGAGATACGGATTCGTCGAAAGCGGTTTTGTTATGAAACCAAAAAGAGATTCCGGTTCGGTCAAGTGGAAACAAAAAATCGGAAATCTTGAAGTAATGTACATTGAATCAGCTGAAAAGGCGCTAAAAGTCTCGCCGGCGTCATGTGTGAGTCTGAAGACGATCTGACCGTCGAAATATTCTTCATATAATGTGAAAAGGGCAGTATTCGTGTCGATTGGCGAAGGAATGATGTCGTAGATGCTTGTTCTCAAGGGAACATAATATGTCTCGAAATACAATGTATCCCATGTTAGGCCGTGGTCTCTGCTTAGTAGAAAAGGGTCTTCCCATTCGATAAAACCCATATCGATAGGCGGGTTGACCATGTAAATCAAATTAGGATCGACCGAACTTTGATGAAAAACGTAATTGTTGCCGTAACGGAATGATCCTTCCCAAATCAATAACACAGTCCAGATCGATCCGAGATCGGCTGTGTATTCGAGAGAAATGAGAGAGGAATCAACTAAAGGATCGAAATAGCCGACTCTAAAAATGCCGTCAGGGTTTGCCCGATCGAATTGATAATAACCGGGAGGTAAATCTATAGGTCTCGCCGTCTCGCCGGCATCGTCAGTTATGCCACGGTTGCCGAAAAGAAATCGCCCCGGCTGTGCGGGCGAATGGATGATGTAAGGAAGCTCGCATCCCGAAACCGAATTTGTGTTAACGTCGCGTTGCTCCCAGACATAGCCGAAAACGGGCATGGGGACGCCCGTAAGAACGAGCATCCCCAGAACGATAAGGCTTATCGTTGTTTTATTTAAGTAATATGGCTTTCTTGATAACATGGTTATCGTCCGCAGTCAGACGTCTAAGGTAAATACCCGACGCCACCGGAGCGCCTGGAGGAGCAAATGGTGCGTAAGTCTCAGACAGTCCGGGAGTGGTTCGAGGAGTTAGATCCTCATGTCTCGGCGTAAGAGGCAACTCTGCGGATGCGAGCCTAATCCGATAAGCCAATTCTACGTCTATTGAATCAGTATTGAAAAAAACAATAGCTCTATCGATTCTGCATTCGCCGAGCAACAAACTTGAGGTAGATATATTTGCCAAATAAGATACGGGTTTATCTGGTGGAGCTTCTAAAACAGGCGTTGGTGTTATCGACATATGGATTGAAGCACCGAAAACAGCCGCAATGAAGAAGAAGAGCGGAACAAATAGTCGTAATTTTTTCATTAGGTCTCCTTTTTTATAATAAAGATAATTTTCATACACGTACATAATACACTATAATAGAAGAATGTCAAGACTTGTTTTCGACTGCATTCGCGAGGGCGACGAGAGAATCGAGGTTCTCGTGTATGGTCTGTATCTGCATATCCTTCTTGCGATTATATATTTTGCTTGCTATCAGGCCGCCTTTTTTAAGGGAAACTGCAAAACCGTGCGAGGTCAGTTTCCCGGCGGGGTCTTTGAAATAGCCCCCATACAATATGGCAAGAACCGATTGCTCCGGCTTCCCGCGCACCGCAACTTTGGCGTCGAAATAGGGATCCCCGGAATCGAGCGCTTTGGCAAGACCCATCTTTTTGAAAAAACGTCGCGCTCCGCCGACCTTCCTAATTTCGAGTTTTTCCAACATAGTCTCCACCGGTGTCTCGAGATCGAGATATGTTACCGAGGACTGGCCTGTGCTCACAACGTGGAATGTAAGTTTAAAATCTTTGCGGCCGATTTTTCCTCTAATCGCCGGCTGAATTTTCCAGTTGCCGGGCAAAAACTCCGCGCCAAGCGACATGGCAACTTCTTGAAGCCGCGCTTTCTGTTTTTTCGAGTGTTTTATTGCGGCGAAAATAATAAACGTAACCAACCCGCCAACCGCAACTACGATAAATGGGATAAACCATGTTTGTCCGGACATTATTGCTCCTTAAAAAAATTTTCTGCAAGTGGTTATACACTCCACAGAGCGGAAAATTCCCTAATAAAATATCTTCGGCATCAGTCGTCGTCGAGGATTTCTTGCCGAAGCGCCTCGATGCTGTCGGCTTCCGCCTCGTGATCCACCGTGCAAACGCGCGTCTGCTCCGTCCCGGGGATAAACGCCTCTTCTATCTGCACGGGGCAGCCGGCCTTTGCGAGCATGCCGTTGCGCTCGTCGATCCAGCGAAAAATCAATCCCGAATCGGGGCGCGCGAAATCGGAATACGGAACGCCCTCGTGTGCCGCGAGCATAAATTGTGTCCAGATCGGCAGCGCGCCTTTCGTGCCGGTCAGGCCGAGCCGGCTGTTGTCGTCAATCCCGACCCAGACGGCGGCGGAATATTCCGGCGTGAACCCGACGAACCAGCTGTCGTGCTCGTCGTTGGTTGTGCCGGTTTTTCCCGCGGCGGGCCGCAAAAGGCCGAGTTCCCTGACATCGTATCCCCTGCCGTAGTTGATAACGCCCCGGAGCATGTGCGTGGCGATATAGGCCGCTTCGGGGCGCAGGATTTTTTTCTCATATCGGGGGCTTTCGTAAATCGGCCGGTTCATGTGATCGAGGACGAGCCTTATTGTCGAAGGCTCCGTTTTCATCCCGCCGCCCGGCAAAGGCAGGCAGGCGGTCGCCATCTCGAAAGGCGTAACCTCGAATGCCCCAAGCGCCAGCGACGGTTCCGGCTTCATCGGCGATTCTATCCCACAGTTTTCGGCGAGAGCTATAATATTTTCCAGTCCGAGTCCCATCGCAAGGTTCACAGTCGCCACGTTCTGGCTGCGCTCCAAAGCCCTTCGAACCGTTATCCGCCCCGCGAATTCGTCGGCGTAATTTCTCGGCGCCCAGACGGTATCTTTCACGAAATAGACGCTCGGAGTGTCCGGCAGGATAGTGCTTGGAGAATAAATATTTCCGCCGTCCGTGCGAAACGGCGATGCCGCCGCCGTCGCATAAACGAAAATCTTGAACGCGCTTCCGGGCTGTCGATGGGCGTCCAGAGCGCGGTTGAATTCCGTTTCGTTGTCGGAACGCCCGCCGACCAGCGCGACGATGCGCCCGTCGGAGACCCGCGCCGCAACGAGCGCCGCCTGAACAGGATAATTGAAAGCTATCGAGTCCATCGCCGCCGTGCCGGAGTCCACCGCTTCCCCGGCGCAAAGCTGAAGATACGGGTCGAGTGTCGTGAAAACGGTGAGTCCCCTCGAATAAAGGGCGCCCTCTCCCAAAGCTTGTTTAATATCGCGTTTGACCAGTTCGAGATAGTCGGGATGTTTTATTCCGGGCCTTTGTCCTCTCTTCAAGCGAACTTCGCAGGCGGCGGCGGAATCCCTTTGGGCCTTCGATATGAAGCCGTATTCGACCATGTCGTCGAGGACATTATCGCGGCGCCTTTTAACCATCCCCGGATTGCCGAAAGGACTGAACCTCGCCGGTGCGGGGATAATTCCGGCGAGCAAGGCGCACTCCGATAGTGATAATTTTTCGAGCGGCCTATCGAAATAGAATCTGGCGGCCTCGCCCACGCCGACAATGCTGTATGACCCCTCTTGCCCGAGATATATCTGGTTGAGATAAAGCTCGATTATGGTTTTTTTGTCAAGCATAAATTCCGCCGCGATAGACCAAGCAAATTCTATCGCCTTGCGCCGGATACTGCGCTCCGGCGTGAGTATCAGGTTTTTCATCAACTGCTGGGTGATAGAAGAGCCGCCCTGTGTTATTCGCCCCTCGGCGACATTTCGCTTTGTTGCGCGAAGAATCCCCTCGACTGTAAATCCCCCGTGCCTCCAGAATGCGTGGTCTTCCGATGCGACCACGGCGTCGATAAGGTTATCCGGAATATCGTGGAAACGCGCGTAATCCGCGAGAATAAGGTCTTCGTCGTGAATGCGTCCCAGGAGTATCGGTGGGATTCTGATTGCGGAGAGATAGTTTCCGGCGGTATCCGAGATCGAAATAATCCGCCATCGTCGGTTGAGTTCTATCCCAACAAGGCCCGAATAACTTTGACCGTCGGGATAATCGAATGGGGGAATTCTAATCTTAAGAATGTTGCCCACAAGGGAATACTCGCGTGGATTTTCCGGCGGGTTGTTTTTAGCGAACCCGTGCGCTTTCAGTGTCTTTTTAATTCGGATTGGCGGGATCCTCTGCCCGACACGCCATTCTGCCCAATCGGAATAGACGAGTCCGGGGAATTTCCAGGATTTTCTCGGATGCCTCAGCGCAAGGACTTTTTCGAGCCTGACCCTCGCGGTCGAATAGAAGATCAGAAAAAGAAATACCACCGTCAGCGCAACGATAACAATGCACTTGATTACAA
>DAOWNU010000159.1 GCA_030642425.1 bacterium
ATAGAAATACTGGAAGAAAGGCTCAATCTCACTGTATCTATCCCCCACACGTAAGGGTGGTCTTCAAAAATGAATATTTTAGGTCCCTCGCCGCCATATATTGGGTCAATAGCAGCGTCGGCACGAAATCTGAGTCCTGTGTGCCAACCGACGGAGTCGGACAATACACGATTCAACTCAACCGAAAGAACAAAAGCACCCCACAACCCATGCTCACCTATAGCAATAAGTGTCCCCCCCTCATAGATAAAATTTTGGATTACGGTTATATCTGCGCCACTAAAGCCATACGTGGAATCGGGCCACCCGCATCGTATCACAAAAATATCGCATTGAGGGGGGATAAAAAAGGAATCTGTAAGCGTAATGCAGGTTCTCCCAAGACCTCCAAGGTATGATTTAAGGCTATCGTAATGCGTTGGCGTAAGACACCACATCCACCCCCCTATGTCGTCAAAGACGATGGTGCAGGCAGAGAGGGAGGCGGAGAAAAGGGAAAAGAAGATAATTATTTGCGAAACGCGTTTCATAAAATGCTCCTTATAAAACACTTTAATTTAAATCTATGTATTATTTCAGTTTTTTCAAGTATTTTCCAATTTTATTTTCATTTTTTTTACGTCCTTCACGTCAAATTCAATCCAGCCATACCCCTTGTCCTCTTCGTTTTCTTCGCGAGGCACTTTCACCTTTCACCTAAATTATCATATCCTCGATCTTCTTGGGAAGGCCGGTCAGGAGCTCGCAACAGTTATCTTTGACACGAACGTCGTCCTCGATTCGCACGCCGCCAAATCCGGGAATGTATATCCCCGGCTCCACTGTGATTACCGCGCCCGACGGTATCACCGACTCCGTTCTCGATCCGACACCGAGATTATCGTGAACCTCCATGCCCAGCCCGTGGCCCAGTCCGTGGCCGAAATACGCGCCGTAACCCGCGTTCTCTATTATTGTTCGGGCAATTCTGTCGATTTCCTTTCCCAACATACCCGCTTTAACGCCTTCGATAGTGGAAGTTTGCGCCAGATAGACCAGCCCATAGACCTCGCGCTGTTTGTCGGTCGGCTCGCCCATTATGAACGTTCGCGTTATGTCGCTGTTATAGCCGTCGATATGAGCGCCGAAATCGATAGTCACAAAATCGCCGGACTCGATTATCTTTTCCGAGGCTATCCCGTGGATAACCGCGCCCCTTTCGCCGCTGACAACTATTGTGTCGAACGCCGGTCTTTCCGAACCGGCTTTGCGCATATTGTATTCCAGCTCCGCGGCGAACCGTTTTTCGCTAATCCCCGGTTTCAGAATGGGCAGCGATTCGAGAAGCGCATTTTCGGCTATCGAGATCGCGACTCTTATTTTCCGAATCTCCTCTTCTGTCTTGACCCAGCGCATCTCCGCCACAAAATTATCGACCGGCGCCCATTCGATCCCCTTCGGAAGCTGTTCCTTATATTTCTCCAGCCTCCCGAATTCTATCGACCTTTCGAAACCGAGCTTTTTTACCGGTTCGATCACGGGATTTACACCGAGCGCCGATATTAAAATTCCCTCTTTCGGCACGAGTTTATCCACGCCGACGACCTCGGTTTCTATCTGTTCTTTATACCGGAAATCGGTCAAGAATAGCGTCGAATTTCTCCCGATAAACAGTATGCCGTTGGAGCCGCTGTAGCCGCACAGATAGCGGATATTCACCAGATCCGTGAAAAGAACGGCGTCGAGATTAAGCTTTTTAAGCTTTGCCTGAATTTTTTTGATTCTCATAGTTATCGCCTTTCATTAATGATTGTAAATGTTTTCCGTAATTTCCGGCGCGGATAATATCTTGCTGCGGGATAGTATCCGGCTCGTATTTAAAATTTTTATACTCCAACATCTCCGACATCTCGATAGACAGGGCGTCCAGAAAGTATTTCAGCGTTAATCTGACGCCCTCGACCGCCAACTTTCCTCCGCTTGCCGCGACCACAATAACACCCGCGGGCCGTCCCGATGGCAGGGGATTTGCAAGCAGGTATTTCCGGGACCAGAATGTCTGGCAGCGGTCGATGAGCGCCTTGGCTTTCGCGGGAAGGCCGTAGAAATAAACGGGCGTCGAGATAATTATTCCGTCGGCGCGCTCGAGCGCGGTGTATATTTCGGACATATCGTCGTCTATCGGGCAGGGGCTGCCGTCACGACAGACATCGCAGGCGGCGCAAGGCTCGATATCGAGTTCGCACACGAAAAACTTTTGGACGCGTATCCCGTCCGCGACGAGCGGCTCGAGGGCCGAATCGAGAAGGGCGCCGCTGCCGGAAGGCCTTCTGGCGCTGCAATATATGGCGACGATTTTCTTTTCTATAATCTGCATAGCGAACGGGTCGGGCGATTTGCGATAATAAATCGACAGTTACATCGGGGCGGTTTTCGATAACCGGCCCATCGAATTACTTCATACATTATAAGAAAGATTTGAGCGAACGCAAAACCATATTTTTCTCCGCCTTCTGGGTCAGCCTCGGGACATTGATAGCCCGAATAGTCGGCTTTGCGCGGGAAATCGCCATGGCCGCGCTTTTCGGGACCGGAATCGCCGCCGACGCTTTCACTGTGGCATGGAGATTCCCGAATCTGTTCCGCTATCTTTTCGGCGAGAACAGTTTTACCGCGGCATTCCTGCCGAAATTCACCGAAGTAAAACACAAAGAAGGCCCGGAAGCCGCTTTCGCAATGGCTTCCGCCGTTCTCACCGCGCTTTTGGCGATGCTTATTTTCGTCTGCGCGATGGGCATGTTATTCGCGCCCTACTTAATTGAGCTGATCGCTATCGGCTGGAAAAGCGATTCTTCGCGGATGGGCCTCTCGACAGAACTTGTCAGAATTCTTTTCGGGTTTATCGGCTTTCTGGGGCTGGCGTCATACTGTCAGGCGATTCTCAACACATACAGAAGATTTTTTATAAGCTCGGTGGCGCCCGCATTCTTGAATTTGTCCTGGCTTATCGGTGTCGGGGCCGCGGGCTTTTTCCTGTCCGGGGAAATCGCCCAAATAAAACTCGTGGCGGCTTTTATCGTGATCGGCGGCCTTCTCCAATTCCTGTGGCAATTTATCTGGGTTATCAAAACGGGCTGGAAATTCTCGTGGGCCTTGCGCGGAAGATGGCGCGACGTTGTCGAGGTCGGCTTCCTATTGCTGCCCAGCCTGCTGGCCCTGGCCTCGCATGAAATAAATTTTTTCGCCGACGTCATGCTCGCCTCATTGCTCCCCGGCGGAAGCATTAGTTCGCTTTCCTACGGTTCCCGCCTGATGTATCTCCCGCTCTCGCTTATCGGCTATTCGATGGCGACCGCAAGTCTGCCCACTCTCTCGGAAACCGCGGCGGAAAACCGCGAAGACGAGTTTGTGAAAACGCTGTCCTACACCGCCCGTTCGGTTTTCACCGTGTTGATGCCGGTGGCGTTGATGACAATAGCCCTGCGCTTCGAGATAGTCGGTCTTCTTTTCGAGCGGGGGAGTTTCAGCGCCGGGAATTCCACTCCGATGGTGGCCTGGGCCTTGATGTTCTATATTATCGGCCTGCCTTTCCACGGCCTCACAAGAACGCTGACACAGGCCTTTTATGCCCGGAAAGACACGCGCACGCCGATCTATATCACCGCGCTGGGAGTCGTTTTCAATATCGAGTTGAGCATTATTCTGATGCAGTCTCTCGCCCACGGCGGCCTCGCGCTCGGATCGAGCATTACCGGGATTATCAACGCAACATTATTGTTCTATTATATCCGTAAGAAACTCCCGAAATTCGATATGGGGCCTATACTTACGAATGCGTTCCGGGTTACAATTGCGGGGGGAATCGCCGCCGCGCTCACATGGCTTCTCAAGGGTTGGCTCAACCCATATCTCGATATCGGCGCCGATCTCCCGACCCGGTTTTTTCAGTTGATTGTGCCTGCGGCGGTCTTTTTCGGAATATTCTTTTTACTTTCGCGGGCTTTTCGGATTCGCGAAGTGAACGCGGCTTTCGGCAAACTGGCGAAGCGTTTCACGGGCCGTTTCAGAAATCGATAACAATTCAAACATTGAAGAAAAATCCAAAGCTCAAAGCTCAAAGGTAATAGGTGTTAGGTAATAGGTATTAGGCCACGCGCCACCCCATCGAAGAAAAATCCAAATTTCAAAGCTCAAATGTCACCGGACGCCCGGTGGCGAAATCAAATCCAAAGCTCAAAGGTCAAAGACCACCCTTCCCCGGCAATGTGGCAACATCTATCAGTAATGCCACAATTGCCGTGCTTAACCGCTGGCACGCCTCCCGCCAGTCGGCGCGTGCCGACCGCTACGTTCGGTTGGTAATTGGTTATATTATTTCCGAACCCGTAGGGGAGCACCTGCGTGTGCTCCCGCTTGCCGATGATAACGGGAGGGCACACAGGCCCTCCCCTACAAAATTGTTTGCTCTCGACTCGAACATCACACCATAATAGGCTCGGCGTCTCGCCGTGCATTTCCCCGTCGAGCGAGACGCTCGACCTGTTATTTTTTTCCTTTTCGACTTCTATTCGACTTAATTCGACTTCTATTTCTTCAAAATTTTTCCTTATATAAGCTATTTCTCGCATAGGATTAAGTATTTCATTTGTTACATAAAGCATTTCTTTGGATGTAGAAGGCATTTCTCGTATTACATGAGGCATTTCTCTCATTGTAGAAGGTATATCACATATTACATGAGGCTTTTCATATATTACATAGAGCACTTCACAAATGTGCAACAACTCATGTAATTAATGGAACATTTCATGTAATACATGATACGACTTATGTAACCAGAGAAACATCTTATGTAATGAAAGAAAAGCTCATATATTTAGAAAAACAGCTCATTCGTATCGAGAAATATCTCATCCTTTCTATGCTATACCTTCGTTTCTAACTTTTTTCTCTCGTTACTCCGCTCTGCGGTGTAACGTAAAGGGTGACGCTCCGCGTCGATAAGGTGAGGAAAATGACGTAGAGCGTCGGTGCTATAAATAAGCCCCGATATCGGAAACCCCCTTGATGAGGGGGTCGGAATTGCGAAAGCAATTCTGGGGGGATAAGATAAGGCGGCCTTTCGGTCGCCCCATATCTGTCATTCCGGGCTCGACCCGGAATCCAGCAGGCACCGGCCTGCAGCGGATAGCCACCCTCTGGATTCCCGCTTTCGCGGGAATGACAATATGAGGATGGGTTGGGTTTGACATTTGAGCTTTGGATTCCTGTCTTCGTCGGAATGACAGATTAAGTGGACGACAGGCTGTGCTACGAGCTTTATCTGAACAATCCGGAGGAGCATCCGGAGGGCAAGCATATAGTCGATATTTGCGAGCCGATCCGACCGCTGTAATCGACCTTATTGGAATAGGGATCAAGGATTCAAAGGTTCAAGGGAAGATATTCGATATAAATGGCATGTGCGTTTATGAAACACCTGTAGGGGAGGGTCTGAGACCCTCCCGCGTGGAGATTTTCGATATAAAT
>DAOWNU010000029.1 GCA_030642425.1 bacterium
GTTGGCGGAATCTCCGTTCGCGGCAATTCTGTCCGCGCCGGTGATAGCCGTATCGACAAGGCCACGGCTCATAAGTGTCGCCGCCATATTGTCGCAGATAATTCGGTAGGGGATACCCAGCCTGCCGAGTTCCCACGCGGTCAGGCGTGAGCCTTGAAGCAGCGGCCTCGTTTCGTCCACCCAGACCAATTTCAGTTTGCCGAACGCGTGTGCGGCGTGGATCACACCGAGCGCGGTTCCGATCCCGCCGGTTGCCAGAACGCCGGTATTGCAATGTGTTATCGCCCGGCTGAACCCCATAAACAAGGGCAGGCCGAATTCCGCGATAGCGCGGCAGGAGTCGCGTTCTTCCCTTTCAATTTGGTCGATTTCTTCGCGGACCCGCATTTTAACCGTGGCCGGGGCGCGATCCGCACACTCCTCGACAATTTTATCCATCCTCTCGAGAGTGGCGAACAGATTGCGCGCGGTCGGCCTCGATGCCGCGATTTTCTCGCGCACGCGGCTGTAAAACTCCATTAATTCACCCGGCCCGGCGGATTTGCAATAGGACAGGCCGAGCAAGACCCCGTAACCGGCGGCGACACCCAGCAATGGCGCGCCCCTGACCGCCAGCCCGCGTATCGCGTCCAGCAACTGCGGCAGCTTCTCGATTTTCAGCCAGACCTCTTCTTTCGGAAGTTCTCGCTGATCGAGAAGGAACAGCGCCCCATCCTTATAGTATAGCGGCTCGATAGTGGGAGTCAGTTTTTTCATAGCTAATGAATTTCCCTCTCGCTCCGACGCTCTGCGTCGTCTTTATGGATTATGAGGTTCTGGAGGTTATAAATTACGTAGAGGACGGTTTCACGCCGTCCCGATTCACGATTATTTGTCATTCCCGACCTGATCGGGAATCCAGTTTCTTCTCTCTGGATTCCGGCTCGGGGGACGGAATGACAACGACGGGCGAATGCAATTCACGCCTATGGGAAATCATCGTTTTCAATCATCTATCGCCGAATCCGGCAAAGGCGGTTTAGGCTTATCGTTCGCCGCCTTGCGTTTGGCTTCTTCACTGTCGAGAAATTCCAGGGCCTCTTTCGCCCATTTGTAATTCGGGTCTATTTTCAGGGCACAAAGCTGACTTTCACGTGCGGCTGCAAAATCGCCGAGGTGGTATTTCGCTTTGCCAATGCGAAAATACGCATTGAGGCATTTAGGGTCGATCTTCAGCGCTTTCTCCAATTCCGGAAGCGCGCCCCGGTAATCTCTTGATTCCAACAGGGTGTAACCGCGCCAATCGTATATCAAAGCATCGATGTGTCCCAATTCCAACACCTTATCGAAATCCGCCATCGCGAGGTCATAACTTCTCTTATGAAAATAGGAAATACCCCTGTTGAAATAAAGCAAGGGCATCGCTGGTTTTAGCTTGATAGCTTCCGTAAAATCGGCTATCGAACCGTCGAAATTGTGGATACTCGATTTCGCTAAGCCCCGATGAAAGAACCCTTTTTCCATGTTTTCTATCCCGTTTTCCAAAGCCTTATCGAAGTCTCTAATAGCGTTGCGATAATGCTTAAGACGATAATTTGCAAGGCCCCGGATGAAATATGCTTCCCATAATTCGGGATCGAGTTGGATCGCACGGTTAGAATCGTCGAAAGCCGCCTCGAAATCTTTGATCGCGTTTATTACGCAAATGCTTCTGTATAAATATCCTTTGGCTTCATCCGGCTTTTTCTCCAGAACTTTTGTTAGATCTTCGTGGGCTGCCCCGAAATCGTTAATCTTATAATAGCATTGCGCCCTTTCTCTCAATGCGTCGATATAATTGGGTTTGAGCGCGATTGCCTCGCTGAGGTCGTCTATGCCGTGTTCTACCGGATATTGGCCCGACCCGGCTTTGCATTTGCCGCGCAAGAACCAACCAAAGGGGTCGTCCGGCACAATCTGGATAGCCTTGTTGAAATCGTCGATTGCCTCTTTAATCCGTGCATCGGGGCCGAAAAGAACCCCCTCGTCGTTAAAAGAATACGACATCCCCCTGTTTAAATATGCCATATGGTCGTTTGGATTCAATTCTATTCCCTTTGTAAAATCTTCTACGGCTTCTCTGTTCCTTTTTAGATTCCCCTTGCACGCCCCCCGGTTCCAGTAATATTCCGGCACATCGGGTATTAGCTCGATAGCCTTATCGAGGTCTTTAATCGCGCCTTCCATGTCCTGCAATTGGAGTTTCGTCAGCGATTCTTCAAAGAGGTTTTCTGCTTCTTGTTTCTTTTTCCAGTCCATTTTGTCCTCCGTTTTGTTAAAGTTTATCGTTTTCAATCCGTAGGGGTTTGACGCTGGCAAACCCGTTCGCAATTTCGTTGTCGTTTCCTCGACGGGCACGTCGGCGCCGTACAAATCAATATACTACATGTCCCTCGATTCACAAGAGATATTTTCCGCGCCGCCGGAATTGCCGGAGGAATGGTGTTGACTTATTCGAAAATCGGACGCATATTGAGAGTGAAACGCTGTCGAATAAAATCGGCCAATGACACAAACCCTAAATATGGAGAGAATATGAGCAGGCTTTCGGTTAATATCGATCACGTGGGAACGATTCGCCAGGCCCGCGGGGAAAAATATCCCGACCCGGTCCACGCGGCGGTGATTGTCGAGCAGTCGGGCGCCGACGGTGTAACGGTGCATCTTCGCAAGGACCGCAGGCATATCAACGACCGCGATCTCTATCTTGTCCGGGAGATCGTCGCTTCGCACCTGACACTCGAGATGTTCTCCTCGCAGGAGATGGTGGATATTGCGCTGCAGGTCAAGCCGGATATGGTCACGCTCGTGCCGGAAAGGCCGGAAGAGAGCACCACGGAGCGCGGTTTCGACCTTACTCAGGAGGCTCAGGAGGTCGAGCCGGCTATCGAGCAATTGACCGAGGGCGGGATAATCGTCTCGCTTTTTGTCGATCCCACCGAGGAGAATATGAAGGCGGCTGCGGCGTTCGGCGCGGATTATGTCGAGCTGAACACGAACTACTACGCTATCAGCAAATCTTTCGAGGAGGAGGTCGATGCGCTGCGGACGGTGGAAAAGGCGGCGCATCTGGCGAGCAAGATGAAGCTCGGAGTCGCTGCCGGGCACGCGCTCAACTATCGGAACGTCCGCAATATCGCGGCTATCGAGCCTATCGAGGAGCTGTCTATCGGCCATTCGATTATCGCCCGCGCGATCTTTGTCGGACTGGAGAGGGCGGTCCGCGAGATGATGGAAGAGATTCGCCGCGCGCGCAGGGCGATCAATGTCTGACGAAAGGCGCATATTTTCCGTTTCCGAGCTTAATTCTCTGTGCCGGTCGGCGCTCGAGAATGTTATCCCCGGCGGGCTGTGGCTCGGCGGCGAGATACGCAATCTAAAATCCCCCGCTTCAGGACATCTCTATTTCGCAATAACCGACGGAACATGCACTATCGACGGCGTCATGTGGCGATCTGTCGCGTCGAAATTGAGTTTTGCGCCCGAAAACGGCATGTCTATCGAGGCCTTCGGCACCCCGACGCTCTACGACAAAACGGGGCGATACCAATTCTCCGTCCGGAAACTCGTGCCTGTTGGCGAAGGCGCCAGGGCGATTGCGTTCCGGCAGTTGAAAGAGAAACTCGAGGCCGAGGGGCTTTTCGATTCCGAATATAAAAAGCCGCTTCCCGCGTTCCCATTCCGGATAGGCGTCGTTACGAGCGGCTCGGGCGCGGCAATACGCGATATCATCAATGTTCTGGCGAGAAGAGCGCCCTATGTTACGGTTGTTCTTCGACCGGCGAAGGTTCAGGGGGACGGCGCCGCGAGAGATATTGTCGAGGGCATCCGCGAACTCGATGATTACGGCGAACTCGACCTGCTGATTATCGGGCGGGGTGGTGGCAGCGAGGAAGACCTGTGGTGTTTCAACGACGAGGGGCTTGCGAGGGCTATTTTCGATTCCGGGCTTCCGATAATAAGCGCGGTGGGGCACGAGATAGATTTCAGTATCTCGGACATGGTCGCGGATGTCCGCGCGCCGACACCTTCGGCGGCCGCCGAGATCGCGGTGAGGGATATTGGCGAATTGCTCGATGAGATATTGGGGATGCACCGGCTTGCCGGACGCGCGCTTTCTTTGCGCACCAGCAGGATTTTGGAGCGTTTGAAAATGTTGCTTTCGCGTCCCGCGTGGGAAGCCCCTTTGCGACGGATAAGAGAACACGAACAGAGGCTCGACGATCTTCTCTCGGCTTCGAGGGGCGCACAGAAAATCGCGATGGGGAAATCTATCTCCCGGTTGAATACCGCGATGGGCAGGTTATCGGGACTGGGAGTGGGAACCACCCTCAGAAGAGGTTTCGCCATTATACTCAAGGGCGAACAAATCCTATCTTCCGCACGGGAACTTCGGACAGAGGACAAAATCGACATCCGCTTCTCGGACGGCAAAAGGTCCGCGAAAGTAGTCGAATAACAGATTTGCAGTTTGAGATTGCTGATTTTTGCTAATAAACTTAAATTCACCGTTTTTTTTAGCAATATCAGTTAGGTTTAAAACCGTATCAGGTCTTGACTTTCGAACCTTCTTTTTTCAGTGAACAGAACATCCCCAGCGCGACGAGCATAATACAAACCGAGGTCGCCTCGCCGAATAGTGGGATACTGTAATTGATCAAGAAGGCCTCGTGAACCAGACCCAACAGGCCAATAATAAAAATAATAACAGTCCAGAAAACCATATTCTTCCCCTTTTCTAAATCATTTCTCACACATTTTTACTAAATATAAGCGACGATTCTTTTTTCGCAAGAATTATTTCATAATTTTCATTTTTTTCTCCAATCAATTCGTTTGCAATAAGCAAATTCGTGTTTATATTCTTTCGATGTGCTGATATCATTTTGTTTGTTAGGGGTAATAATGCGCAAAATCCGCTTTTTATTATGTCTTACGATGTTCGTGGCGGGATTGGCCCTCGCCTTCGACATTCCGACCGGAAACGAGGCTTCTCTTATGCTTCGCGAGGGCGCGTCCGAAAATATCGTTTTCGACTATTCGGGCACGGCCCTTCGTGTCGAGGGGGTGAGCGGCGATGGAGAACTTTTTGCGCGGTTAACTTTCGAAGGCAGCTATGTTGGGGGCGAAATCGGGAAACCGGAACTGCCGGTTATGCGCGTAATTGTGCAAATACCATTCGGCTCGACGCCGAAAATCCGCATTATCGAGCGGGAATCCGAATTTTTCTGCCTTTCGGAACTCGGTTGCGATATGAGGATAATACCGCGGCAGCCGCCGGGGGTCAAACTTCCCGGTTACGAGGCCCCTTTCACGCTGGATGAAGAGACCTATTCCACCGACCGATTCGTATTCGGCGACAGGGTGAAGATTATCGACGTAAGCGCCGCGCGTTCATTCAAAATAGCGCTGATCGAGATTAGGCCCGTGGATTATAATCCTGTCGATAGAACGATCTCCGTTCTAAGATCCCTGAGCTTCGCTGTCGAAACGCCGGGAAGCGATCTCGCGGAAACGCGGCGCATCAAAGAGCGTTACGCCTGCCCCGCTTTCGATAACATCCTGCGGCCGTTTCTCGCCAATCCCGACGCCTTCTCAATCGCCGAAAGGTGGGTTCCGGATGTCGCATCGCTCGGTTTTCTTATCGTCGCAGGGGATTCCTATGTCGATTCCGCGCGGGTTATCGCCGATTGGAAATCCCGCAAGGGGTATTCGGTGAAACTCCGGTCGGTAAGCGATCTCGGCGGCACCGCGTCGTCCATACGAAGCTGGATACTTTCCGAATACGACACCGCCGCGGTCGCGCCCACATTCGTGCTTTTGATAGGCGATATCGGCGACGTGCCGTCGTTCACGGGCGGCAGTTCCGGCTCCGAGACCGATACGCCCTACGGCAACATGGACGGAAGCGGATATATCCCGGAGCTTTTCGTGGGCCGAATATCCCCCGCCAACTCGAGCCAGCTCGGGCATTTCATACACAGAACAATAGATTATGAGCATTTCGATATCCCCACCGGCCATGAGGATTTCGCGGACAAGGCCTGTTTCCTGGCCTCGAACGACGGCACATTCTGGGCTTTGGCGGAAGCGACTCATCGCTACGCCGTTCAGACTCATTTCGGCCCGGCGGGATTTACTTGCGATACAATCAAGGCCCACAGCGACCCAAACCACCATATCCACACGATACAGGCGATTAACGACGGCCGTATGATTGTGAATTACTCCGGCCACGGCGGATATTATTCCTGGGCCGCTCCCGAACTCGACGCGAACGATGTCGAGGCCCTGACAAACTACGGCGAATATCCCTTCGTCATCTCGAACGCGTGTGTTACCGGCACATTCCATCTTTCGGAATGTTTCGGGGAGACATGGATTCGCCAGCTCGACAAGGGCGCGATAGGATTTCTCGGCGCATCCGACAACAGCTATTGGGACGAGGACGATGAGATGGAGCGCCGGATGTTCGACTATACTTTCGACGACGAGTATTATTTCATGGCCGGGATGATGAACACCGGTCTTTACGGCGTTTATCTGGCGTATCCAAGCAATGCCAACTACTATTACGACGAATACAATCTTCTCGGCGACCCCTCGGTTGCCCTGTGGTTCAGGGCGCCGGAGCCGCTTGTGGGCGGTCATTCGTCCACAATTACTGTGGGTGGAGATATCGCAATTAATATTTCCTCCGGCGGATCGCCCCTCGAGGAGGCGCTGGTCTGCGCCACGAACGACGATGCGGTGCATTCGGTCGGTTATACGAACGCGTCGGGAAATATAACGCTCGCAACGTCCGGCGCGGATATGGGCGACACGATTTGGATTACCGCGACGGCCTACAACAAGATTCCCTACGAAGGATATGCAATCGTTACCGGCAGCGGCCCGTGGATTTCTTTGGTCGGGGTCGAGACCGACGATCCCTCCGGCGACAACGACGATGTGATCGATATTGGAGAGGAGATCGATTTCACTATCACAATATTGAATTCGGGCACCGAAAGCGCATTTTCGGTCGATGGGTTTTTGCGAACGGCAAATCCAGAAATTACGCCGGTCGATACGATAAAATCTTACGGCAATATCCCGGTCGGTGTATCGAGGAGCAACACCACACCATTTACCTGCGAGTTTGGGGCGGGCATTTCCGACGGTGGCAATGTGGAATTCTCGTTGCATGTCGGGGACGCCGCCGATTCGAGTTGGGATTTGACATTTTTTGTGCCGGTGGCGGCGCCGGTTACGGGCTATGTTTCCCATGTTATCGACGACACCCCCGGCGGCGACGGCGACGGCTATCCCGAGCCGGGAGAGGATTTCTTTCTAACGGCCACAATCGACAATTCGGGGGGCGAGACGGCCCGTTTTATGTTAATCGAGCTTGCTGCCCTGCCCAATCCCTACGTTACCGTAACAAGCGGGGTGAGCGGTGTCGATTCTATTCCGCCGGGAGAAATAAGACAGAATTTCCCCGCTTTCGGGCTTTCGGTGGACGCCGGCTGTCCCACTCCCTATTCTGTCGATCTCGTTCTGAGCGCGGCCGATTATCGCGGCCCGGTCTCGATAGATACTTTCTCCCTGTCTATCGGCGAGGCGGGTTTTTTCGACGATTGCGAGGCCGGCACGGGAGATTGGACTCCGGATGCGTTCTGGCATATAACCCAAAGACGCTGGACAAGCCCGGGGCATAGCTGGTATTCCGGTATCGAAGACCGCTATATGCACCACGATACTATCGACGTCGAACTTATTTCGCCCGAAGTTGTCGCGCCAGAAAATCCGGCGCTGACATTCTGGCACTATTATCTGACCGAGCACAATTACGATAGCTGTTTTGTTTATTACAGCACGGACGGCGGCTCTTCATGGCCCCGGCTCGGCGGCTATAACGGCCCATCCGGCGGCTGGCGATTCGCGCGTTTCGACCTTTCCTCCAGAGCGGTTACGCCGGGCGCTCCGGTTCAATTCAAGTTCATCCAAACTGCGGACACCTATGTCCACGGCGAGGGCTGGTTCCTCGACGATATATCTTTGGCGCAATCGCAGGTCGCCTATCTCGGCGCGGGAAGTGTCGACCCGTTCGCGGGAAATACGGGCACCCAGTTCAAGTTTATCGTTCGTTACGCCTCTCCCGATGGCTACACGCCTTCCAATGCCCGGATCATTCTCGACGATTCGAGCTATGTGATGACCTTCTCCGGCGTGGGCGAGCTTACCACGAGCGGGATCGTCTATAAATATGACACCTATCTTCCGGCGGGCGGCCACAGCTACCATTACGAGTTCACGACCGGCGGACACACGCTTCGATTTCCGGCAACAGGCGAAATTGACGGGCCGTTCGTCTCCGCGCCTTTCTACGAATTCGATATCGGCCATACATCTTCGGGATTATCGCACTACGGCCCAACCGACGATTGGGAATACGGCGCGCCATCTTCCGGCCCGACGAGCGTTCCGATTGGAACCAGATGCTGGGCGACACAGATCGACGGCTCATACCGGGACAGCTCCAGATCGAGGCTCGTTCTCCCCGCAATGGATTTGACCGAAATAGACCTGCCTTACTTGTGCTTTTATCATTGGTATCGCTTTCAGGGGGCGAGCAGTCCGTTTTTCCACGACGGCGGCAATGTGAAAATCGCTATCGACGGCTCGCCGGACACGTTCATTGTCCATCCGCAGTTCGGTTATGACGGCACGGCGTCGCAGTATAACCATTTTGTGAAATGGGAGACGATTTACGGCGACGACGATATCGGCAATTTTTGGCAATTCGAGGCGATAGACCTCTCCCCGTGGACCGGTCATATTGTTACGGTCTGTTTCGATTTCGGTTCGAGCAGCGCCAATGTCGAGGCCGGATGGTATATAAATAATGTATATCTTGTGGGCGTCTCCGAAACTGGTGAGATTCATAACGTTAATCCCGAATTTCCTGAAAGGCTGTCTATTTCAGCCTCGCCGAACCCCTTCAATTCCGCGGTCGATATTCAGATTCGGGTTCCCGACAAAAACTGTGAACTGCGAATATACGACATTTCCGGCAGGCTGACCGCCGACCTGAGCGAGCGCATTTCGGAAAAATCGGAAACTATCCGCTGGGAGGCGCGGGATGTTCCAAGCGGCCTGTATTTTGCGAAACTCGTTTCCGGCGAGGCCTCCGCCGAAATCACTCTAATCCTTGTGAAATAAGATTGATCGGATCGGGGAAAGCACCCGTCGGCACGCGCCGACTGCCAGTCGCCCCATTCTGCTCAATTCCCTCTTCTCCCTCTGTGCCCTCTGTGGTTTCCCCGGTGGGGTGGGGTAGGGAAATTTTGCATTGCTAAAGGGCTTGACTATTCGCCGCCGGATGACAATATTTGTTTTATGAATTATCCCGAAGCGGAAATACATCGGCTGATAAAAATTGCGCTCGGTGAGGACATCGGGTCGGGCGATATAACGTCGCAAATGCTTGTCCCGGAAACGACCGGGCTGCGCGCAAAAATTGTCGCGAAGGCGGACGGCGTTATTTGCGGCCTGCGGGCCGTGGCGGATGTCTATGACGCCCTGTTCGAGGGCGTGGTCGTAAAGGCCCTTTGCCACGACGGCGACCGGGTTTTCGCCGGGGATGTTATCGCGCGTGTCGAAGGCCCCGCGAGGGCGGTTCTCGCCGGCGAAAGGGTTGCGCTGAATATCCTCTGCCGGCTCAGCGGGATCGCCACAGCAACAGATAAATTCTCGAAATTGCTCGACGATACCGGCTGTCAGGTGCTCGACACGAGGAAAACGACACCCGGAATGCGGATGGCGGAGAAATATGCGGTCGCGACAGGCGGCGGCGGCAATCATCGCCTCGGCCTGTGGGATATGATTTTGATAAAGGAAAACCATATCGAGGCCGCGGGAGGGATAAGACGGGCGCTGGAAAAGATTTACAGCGAAGGACTTCCCGATGTTCCGGTCGAGATCGAGGTTAAGAATCTGGAGGAACTCGAGATCGCGCTCGAATTTCCGCTCGACCGGATAATGCTGGATAATTTCACCCCGGACAGTATTAAAAAAGCTGTGGCAATTCGTGAGAAAACCGGGAAAGTCGTGCCGTTCGAGGCCTCGGGCGGGATAACGCTTGAAAATTGCCGTTCGTTCGCGGAGGCCGGAGTCGAGTTTATCTCCAGCGGGAGTTTGACCCATTCCGTAAAGGCCCTCGATATTTCCATGATAGCCGGGGAGCGATATTGAAGAAAATCCAAAGTTCAAGAAGATAGGGTTCAAGGGATCGAGGGGTCGAGGGGTCGAGTGTCACTCTCCCCCCATCACCTCTGGATTCCCGACGGGAGTGACAGGTTGAGTGTGGAGTGGCTTTTTGACATTTGAGCCTTGGATTTAATTAACATAATGTGTTGTTA
>DAOWNU010000048.1 GCA_030642425.1 bacterium
ATTGGTTAGATTACGTGAACACTTCTGTAACAAGAGAAATGTATTTCAAGGGTATAGAAATTCCAAAGGCTATGGTTCTCCTAAAAAGGTATAAAAACGAGAAGAAATTACATAGGATGTATCAGGCGTGTGACTGGTGCAAAGATAGCCTTCCCGAAGACGCGATCATAATGGCTCCACAACTCAGAACCTGCTATTTTTATACGGAAAGGCCCGTAGTATCTCCCAGATATTGGGAAAGTATTATGCAAAGAAATATTAAGCAAAAAACACAGGATATTGAAAGGGAGAAGATGGAAGCCGATGTTGATTCCCTTTGGAGATGGGCCTTGGATTATGGAGTAACCTATATAATTTACGACCCCGTCTATACAGTTACCGGAACATATATAAAACCCGCCGTTCTGAAATGTCAGGACTGTGTGACGGAGATATACAAGACGCCAAAACCGGTAACCCGTGTTCTCGAAATTGATACTCTCTGTATGCGAAAAAAACTGGGCAACTCCGATGACGAGTTGTTGGAGTACTTACTTGAGCTGAACCGGCTGAACGAGGAGAGTAAGGAAGATTCACTAAACATGCTTCTTTCGGGTCATGAAAGAAGCGACGAAGAGGTTGAGCAAATTTGTAGGATGATAAGCTATTCCTTTGGTTTAAAGGAATTCATGGACGCACTGAAAACCTTTAACGGGGCTGATCTGCTTTATCCAGAAAACCCCACACTGTGGCTTAACTGGGGAATCGAGAACAACCGATTGGAAATAGGCGAAATATCTCTTCCCGCCTTAAATAACGCTCTGAAATACGGCGCTGATTCTTCCGATTGCTATAATAATATTGCGGTCGCGAAAACATATACCGGTGAATTGGATAAGGCTGAGGATTATTTTCATCTTTCTATGGAACTCAATCCAGATAATCCAGTAGTCTTGAAAAACCGTATCGCCAACCTGATAATGCTCAGAAAGCTCGATATTGCCGATTCCCTCGCGGAGTGGGCTGTTTCGCGTGAAAATGTTGACGAAGAGTATTCGGCGCAAGTGGCAAAGATAAGCCAAACCTACCGGAATTGGAGAAGAACGATAAGGTAAATTTCGGATTCAATCTGCAAAAAGCAGTCGAACTAAAATCAAAAAGGAGCGCACATGAAACCGGTAATTCTTCAGGACAAGGCGACGGTAGCACATCTTTTTTCGATAATCCGCGAGCGCGAGACGGCCTATCCCGAATTCTCCGCGCGGATAGCGGCGCTGGGCACTATGGTTATTGCGGAGGCGCTCGAACACGCGCCGTTTAAGGAATTCACGATTCACACCCCGCTCGAGCCGACCGGCGTCCGCAGAATTATCGAGTCGGATATTGTCGGTATCCCGATACTCAGGGCGGGACTCGGTATGGTGAAACCTTTCCAGAGGTTGCTGCCCAACGCCTCGGTATATCATATCGGTCTCAGGCGCGACGAGGAGACTCTCGAGCCGGATTATTATTACGATTCTCTTCCCGACGATTTTCAGGGGCGAACGATTTTCCTGCTCGATCCGATGCTTGCCACTGGAGGGAGCGCGGTTGCGGCGGCGAGGCTTGTCGCGAAAAGAAATCCTGCAAAGATGGTTTTCTGCGGGATTATAGGCGCGCCGGAGGGTGTCCGCAGGCTCGAATCGGCATTCCCCGATATGCCGGTTTATCTGGGCGCTCTCGACGACCACCTCGACAACACGGGCTATATTCGTCCGGGCCTCGGCGATGCCGGCGACCGGATGTTCGGCACTTAATTATGAGTCGGTAAGTTAATCTTGTCCCACCGCAGAGCGGAGTAACGAGAAAAACTCCCTATTTTCTCCCGATTTCCGAAGAAGCGAAAGAAATCTGCGCTCCGCGGGTTGAATATATTTCTCGAAATCGGATTTGCCTTTGGCGCGGGATAAAAAACAATAGGCACCGAGCGCCTGCATAAGCCTCGATATGGCTGCGATTTCGAGATTTTTTCTAAATTCCGCACTATCGATCGGCGCTTCGAGCTTTCCGAGGGCTTGAAGATAGATGTCGATAAGCTCTTCCCTGAATTTCGCGGATAATTCGGCATAGGGATCCCACAACAGGCTCGCCAGATCGTATTCGAGCGGCCCGTATTTCGCGGACTGGAAATCGATAATCCTCACTTTTCCATCCGCGACAGAGACATTCGACGATTGAAAATCCCTGTGGCAGAAGGCCTTTGGCAGTTCTGCGAGTTTCCCGGCGATGCGGTCGAATTTTTCTAACATCGGCTCGATTTTTTCGCGGGAGATTTTTCGATAGCCGATAAGGAATTCCTCCGTGAAATAGCGGGATTCCCAACGGAAAGCCTTTCTGTCGAAGGGCCGGTCGGCGACTACCGGACAGCGCGTAATTTTTCGCCCTGCGATTACGGCAAGCCGGGCCAGTTCCGGGACAATCAACCTGTAATCCGCCGGGGAAAGACGGGACATCTCGCCCAGGTCCTCGATCAAGACTGCCGGAATAGACGGGTTATACGCAAATATCCGTGGCACACCGAAGCCCAATTCGGAGAGAAACTTTTCGATTTCCACCCAATCTTCGATAGCGGCGCCATGGCCCGCGCCGGACATTATTATTGCGCTTCGGCCACGGTCGCGAACACGGAAAAAATTTCGGTCGGAACCGGCTCCCGGCATGAGTTGAATATCGGCCCCGGAGGAGAAATTTCCGGTTTTCAGAAGATGTTTGAATTTTTCTTCGTTCATATCCTGATAATGCCGAAAGGTCCCACAATCGCGTTTTCCAACCGGCTGCCCGGGGCGATAACGCCGCCGTCCAAAACGACGACATTTTTAAGATTGCTACCCGGCCCGATCTCCGCGCCACTGCAGGCGCAGAATGTGCCGAAAGTGCGCACGCCGGGCGGCAGCTCGAGGCCGTCCCCGATGTGCTGCGTTTGTCCCAGTATTTTTCCGTGAAGTTCGAGGTAGAATTTCGGGGCGCCGATATCCGACCAGAGAGAATCGCCAATATCGAAAAACGAGACTGCGCCCCGGTGCGTGGAGATAAGCGCGATCATAGCGTCGATAGCGTTTCCGAAATCCCCCGGTCGGGGCAAAAATTTGAGGGCATCGGTTTCCCAGATGCTTATTGCAGTGAATTTCCATGAACTATCGGCGGGATTTCCGATGATGCCATTAATATCGACGACCGATTCACCCGCCGTGTATATTTCCGGCTCGCCCTTTCGGACGAGCAAGGTTATCAAAGCGCCCCCGGCGCGATGATGTCTGAGCGCGTGAGTGAAATCGACGTCTGTGTAAATATCGCCGGCGTGGACGAGAACCGGCCCGGCGGGCTTCATGTTTGCGGCGATATTGGATATCCCACCTCCGGCGCCGAGAAGATTTTCCTCCGGAACAAGCGAGAATCGCATCGCGCCAAAAATTCTGTTCTCGACAAAGGTGAAAAAATCCTCCTGCTTGTGATGAATATTCGCCGCGGCGCGATATATGCCGTGCTTTTCGAGGTTCGACAGGATATGCTCGAGTATCGGCACGCAGACCACAGGCACAAGCGGTTTCGCGAGATGATTTGTTATCGGTCTCAGGCGCGTGCCCTCGCCGGCGCACAGGATTATCGCTTCCATATCTAAGTGTAAAGTAAGAATTTTTCCCGCTCGCGGCGGAATTTATTTTCGCTTTTTTCCCAGTTCCGAAGAAATTTATCTGAAGACAAGTCGCCTTCTACCGCCTTCCTGAATGCCGACGATCCGGAGAGTATATCGATAGGCGGCCTTTCATATTCATATTCGTAGGGCGGTTCGAGCCACCGAAATTTATCCGGATAGAGTTTTTGCGCGGTCTTAATAATTGAAAAATATGTCCCGACCGGACGAAAAATATCGGGGTTTGTAATATGAACCTGAATGCCGCGGCAAATCTTGCCGGAATATTTGTCGAAAACCGGTTTGAAATCGCACGGCAGGAAAATAGTTCCGGGAAGATTTTCGGAGTCGAGCGCGGCGGCAAAATCGTAGCTGTCGATCCACGGCGCGCCGATAAGCTCGAAAGGCCTGGTGGTTCCCCTGCCCTCCGAGATATTGGCGCCCTCGAGAAGGCATCCGCCCGGATAAACCAGCGCGGTCGAGGGCGAAGGGATGTTCGGCGAAGGGTTCACCCAGAGGCGATTCGTGTCTTTCCAGAGCATCGACCTCTCCCAGCCGGGCATGGGAACGATAATAAGAGCCTCCGAAAGCCCCTCGCGCGCGGCAAATATCGAGAGAAGCTCGCCGATAGTGCAGCCGTGCCTGATTGGAATATCCAACAAGCCGACAAAACTCTCAAAACCGCTTTTTATGCCGGGGCCTTCGATATGGACGCCCCCGATCGGGTTGGGACGATCCGCGACAATGACCGGTATGCCTTCATTTGCGCACGCTCGAAGACAGAGCAGGCATGTCCAAATATAAGTGTAATATCGCGCTCCGATATCCTGCAGGTCGATAATCAGAGCGCTAAGACCGCGGATCATTTCCGGCGCCGGGCTGCGGTTCTTGCCGTAAAGTGAGAACAGTGGCAGGCCGGTTCGGGCGTCCGTGCCGCTCTCCCACTCGATCATGTTGGCTTGATCCGTCCCCGAAGGCCCGTGCTGCGGTGCGAAAAGGGCGCTAAGTTTAACCCCCGCGCCGAGAAGGGCGTCGATTGCGTGTATGTATTCCGATGTTACCGAGGCTCGATGACACAGCAGGCCGGGGTTCTCGCCGAGAGGATATTTTGCGTGTTCCGCAACTAAAATGTCCAGACCGAATTTGATTCCACTTTTCATGCGGAGAATATAAAGGGAATTATGCGATGTTGCAAGGTCAATTCTGATTCGAGGTCGCTGTTTTTACCGTTAGCACGGCAAAGGAGCAATTACTGATAAATCCGGCTCATTGAAGCAATAAATTCAATATCAAAGCTCAAATGTCAAAGATCAAATGTCAAAACCCACCCAACCCCCACATTGTCATTCCGGGCTTGACCCGGAATCTAAAAAAACCTCTGAAGAGGTTGTTCCGGGAAACCGTTGAAACGGTTATAGGTGCGCGCTTTTCGATTAACCCCGGACTGAAGTCCGGGGCTAATGTCTTCCGCTTTTCCCGGAATCCAGAGGGCGGTGCGGTGGGGCGCTATTACCTATTACCTATTACCTTTTACCCTTTACCTTATTCCTTTTGCATTTGAATTTTGACATTCTTTGCAAAAAATACTCAATCTCACCATTTCTCAATAATCTCGACATGAGTTTATGTGTAATATCACCCAATATTATCAGGTTATTATCCCCAATTAGAATGCAAAAAATAGAAATTAAATGAGAGCTGACCACGTAACTTATTGGATAGCAATGCAATACGCCTATCGAAATGATATGGCACAGAAGAAGCGTATAAAAATACCGGATACGACTGTTAAGGAGGATCACTATGCCGCGAAGCAAACTTCCACGCGCTCTGAAAAAATGCGAAAGAGATGGCTGCGAGAACACGTTTATTATAAAGGTTGGAGCCAAATATATTCCGAAATACTGCTCCAGCCGGTGCGCGGCTATCGCAACACAGCAGTCCCGCAAACGCCGGGTTCGCCGACACAAATCGGACTACCAATCTCCCCGCCCACGGAAAGATTGTGCCATGAGCCTGTCCCAGATACAGAACTATCCCGTGAATTTCTCCGACGACGGCGGTAAATTTGTCAAAATACTAAATCGGATACTCTCCGGGGAGGTAACGTATTTGGGGATTAGCTAAGGTTTTCTGGATGTGACTTATCGAAATAAAGGCGCTCCGTAAAAATTCTCCCTCCGGCGTTGTTTAAAAGCCGGGGGGAGTTTTTATATCGAGATCGGTCAGTTCGAGAGCGCGAAGTATTACCGAATCCGAAATAAAAAGCCTTTCGTCGGGCAGCTTAATATTCCCGGATCGCATTTCGAGGAAGCCCGCCGAGATAAGGGGTTCTAACATCTCGATAACGCGATCGGCGTCGATCTCCGGTATCTGCCTTTTTAGATCGTCCCTCGAAAAACCCTCGATAAGTCGTAGCCCGAGCATGAGAAATTCCTCCAGCCTGAGCGCGAGGCTCAATTCTTCCCGTTCGCCGATAGGGTCGCGCTCCCGCTCAATAGCCTGAATATAGCCGCGAATATCGTCGATTGCGGCGAACCGCGACCAGACTGGCGGCCCCGGATAGTAGCCGTGCGCCGAAGGACCAAGCCCCACATAGCCCTCGCCGGTCCAGTATTTCATATTGTGAAGACTCACCCGGCCATTCGCGGCAAAGTTCGATATTTCGTAATGCTCGTATCCATTGGATTTCAGTATTTCCACCGCCGTCCGATACATCTCTTCGTCGTTTTCTTCGGTCGTCCGGAAAATCTTCCCCTCAGCAAGTTTTCGCGTAAAGGGCGTGCCGGGCTCGTAAGATAGGCAATAGAGCGAAACGTGTTCGGGTCGAAGAGCGATTGTCCGCGCCAATGTGTTTTGCCAATCGGCATGTTTTTGGCCGGGAACGCCGTAGATAAGGTCGATAGAAATATCGACCGGGAAATTTCTCAGTATATCGAACGCTCGAAGCGCTTTCGGGACATCGTGCCTGCGCCCGAGACTGCGAAGAACGCCCTCTTCGAAGGCCTGAACGCCGATAGAAACACGATTTACGCCCCGAGCCGCAAGTTCGCTAAAAATCTCCGGCTCCACTGTGTCCGGCGCGCATTCGACAGTGAATTCGATAAGTTCGTTCAGGGGCAGCAAATTTTTTAAGCCATCGATCAACCGTGTCAAAAGGCGAATATCTAAAACAGTGGGAGTGCCACCGCCAAAGTATAATGTGTCTATCTTCGGCGGCTCGAGACGACCGGCGTGACCCAAGACCGCTTCGACATAATTTTCGGCAAGCCCACTTTCATAGGGCACAGAGTAGAAAGCGCAATAGGGGCATTTCGCGGGGCCGGGGCAGAATGGGACGTGGATGTAACAGCCGTAACCCATTATCGAATTGGAGTGCCGATTCTGTCCAGTCCAAGGCGGTCGAATATATTCATGATATTGTAAATTAGAACTTCCGGAAGGTCGATGATAGAATTCAGTTTCGGCGCACGCGAATCGGGTTTCCATGAAAAATAAACGAATAACGGCTTACCGAGAACGTAGTCGTAGCGCAACGGGCCGTAGCTGCGGGAATCTATCGAGTGATCGCGATTATCACCGAGAATGAAATAATTGTTCGCCGGCACCTCGAACGGGCCAAAATTATCCCTGAGCGAAAAGGGGTCTTCTTTGATTAGCGGATCGAGAAAAACTACGTCTCTGCGGGATACGACCATCCGACCGTTGACATAAAGGTCTTTGTTCACGATTTCGATAATATCGCCGCCGCGTGCGACCGCGCGTCCGAGCCGGTATTGAGAACTTTCCGCAGGATAGCGAAAACACAGGACTTCGCCGCGTTCGGCAACTTTCGCCTTGCCGAGATGCTCCACAAGAATCATATCGCCCCTGTGGATAGTGTTTTTCATGTTGTCCGTGGTGACAATATATGTCTTCACCGCTAAGACCTTGATAGATATAGCCAGAACGATCCCCACGAGTGCGGCGACAGTCCAGTAGGCGACAAGATTCGGCTTTTCTTCGCGCTGGGGTTTTCTTTGCGGTTCGTCAAAACCCGGCATATTTTCGCTCCGTTAAAATATTTACGGACTAATAATACCAATTTTTCGGTGTTTGCGCAAGATGCAAGTTCGGGGAAGTTGAGTTTAATATCGTCGAAGTCAAACTTTAGAGTGTCGATGGCAAATTTAAGGTCGTAGAAACTAATTTTAAGTGCGTCGATGATGAATATTAAAGAGTCGAGGTCTAATTTAATAACGTCGAAGTCGGATTTGAGATCGTCGAGTATGAAACTAAGGTCGTTGAAACCGGATTTGAGAGCGTCAAGACTGATATTTAGGCCGTCGAAGCCCAATATTAGAGCGTCGAGGTCGAATCCGAGGCCGTCGAAGCCCAATCCGAGCTTCGGATTGGATTAAAACGCTCTCTTTTTCTTGACAAACGTCCTCGGTTCTTGCAAAAACGCTCTCTTTTCCCATTCAGACGCCCTCATATTCTTGACAAACGCGCTCATTTCTGAGAAAAACGCCCTCGTTCTCTTGACAAACGCACTCAATTCTTGCAGAAACGATCTTATTATTGCGTGTTATTACTTGATTTTAAAGAACTTACAGCAATTTGGGTATTTTCACCCATTCCGTAGGGGCCAACCGTATCGGCCAGTCCGCGAATTAGCGCCTTTCGTTGTTTGGGCGACGGGCGAATTCAATTCGCCCCTACGAATTCATCACAAATTTTCAATCTTCAGGTGAAGGGAAGAAGGCCTATTATCTATCACCCATTACCCATTACCTTCTTCACCTATATCCCACAAATTCAGGCCGGTTATGCTGTTCGGGCTGCGGATTATATCGAGCACAGGGCGAACATATATCTCCGCCGTGACAGAAACCACGCCCTCGAAAAGATGCCCGCCGACACAGTTCATCTCGCTGTCGCCGAGGATAATATGCGCGTGGATGATCGTCTCGCCCCCTGGGCCGATACCGATATTGCCCTGAAGAGAGAGAATTTCCCGCTGTTCATCGATAGTTTTTCTGATATATGTCTTCGACAGGAAATCGAAATAGCCTATTTCCGCATGATTCAGCGCACCGATACCCTCGAATATCGCGCCGCGCAGGCCGACCGATGACGCGAATTTCTTCAAAGACGATATTATCCCGTCGCCGATATCGAGACAGAGCAGATAGTTGCCGTCGTTCTCTAAGCGATATTTCATTGTCCTCACCTCTATCGAATAAATATAACCTTCACAGCCGCGCCGGAATCCTGCGCGCCGCTTTTGACAAGATATATACCGGAAGACATCTCCCGACCGGAATTATCCCTGCCGTCCCACGTAACAGAGAGGGAATTGTCCGGGATAGTCAGTTTGCGGACGCGCCTGCCGTTTATGTCGAAAATTTCAACACGGGAGGGCGCAAGACCCTCACCTACGGAAATCGTTACGCTGGAGTTGAACGGGTTCGGATAGGCGAAAATTTCGCGCGAGCCGGGGAGCGAAAGCCCCTCGTCAACCGCGAGATAATCGACATAACCGATAGAAACGTCGTCGATGAACCAGCCGGATTCGGTGTTGCGCGAACTGCTGCCGAAATCCCATGTTATATAGATGTCGTCGCCGGTCCACGCGGACAGATCGACATTGACCTTGTGCCAATAATTGCCGTTGTCGTTGTCGGTGTAGGCGTCCTGATAGCGAATG
>DAOWNU010000067.1 GCA_030642425.1 bacterium
CCGGAGGGGGCGAGGATAGAGATATTTAATATAAACGGCAGAAGCATTGCGGAACTCCCCGGCGGCGATCAGGTCTGGAAACCGGAGACGTCGGTTGGCAGCGGAATTTATCTCGTCCGGGCGAAAATCGGGGATAAGGATGTTACTAAACGTGTGGTATATTTGAAATGACCGTAGGGGCGAGCCGGTGGCTCGCCCGCGGGTCAACGCAGTTGACCCCTACGGATTTAGAATAAAATTTCACATAAGGAGATAAAATGAGCGAATATAAGGTGTGCCGCGGGCCGTAAAATGGCACTGAAATGGCGTAAGTGCTTATATATCGGTCGGTTAGATATGAAACACGAGCGTTTTTTTAGGAATGTCGAGCGTCTGACAAGATTTGTTGAGCGTTTTTATCGAAATGTCGAGCGTCTGACAAAATTTGTTGAGCGTTTTTATCGGATTGTCGAGCGTTTGTCAAGATTTGTTAAGCGTTTTTATCGGAATGTCGAGCGTTTGTCAAGAAATGATGCGCGTCGAAATCCAAATGTTTTCAACAAATGGGCTTCGACGACCAACAAATCGATACAAACGGCTGACGAATACATTTCGACGATTGAAAATCCTATCCCAAAAACCGTCAAAAAGAACCCGATACTTCGTTATTCCTCGAAACCCTCGAATACCGAATCGAGTTCGACTTTCTTCTCGTCGGCGACATTGAGCATGGTGTTGAAATACGCCTGAAAAGTCTCTTTGGACATGCCGTCATCGATAGGGAGCGTGTGACTGTAACGAATTTCGCCATCCTCGATATCCCACTCGAATTTCCCAAATGTCAGGTCCCAGTTCTCGCTCATAAGATATGTGAGCATCGGAACCGAGGTGCCGTCGTCGAGCGGAAGGCTCATGAACTGGTCGATATAGATATAAAGAATTTCCAGGGATTCGAATAACAGGACGTTGATATCGTATGTGCCGTTGTCGCCCCGGATCGAGAGGTTAATCCGCTCCGATAGCTCGCCCTCGGCGCCCGTTGTGGTGATCTTATCGAATTTATAGCCGAGATCGGTAATAAAATCGCCTATCTTTTCAACTGTGATAGGATAATATATCTCGTTCGGCGGCTTGCGGCATAACGCGCTTCCGGCCAAAAGGACAATGCCGGCCAACAAGATCAGGATAGTTTTCTTCATAATTTCCTCCAGAGTGGGTTGCAGTTACATATTTTTCGCAAGATAATCTAAAGAAACATCTAATGCAAGCGAATTTTACTCTAAAAAAACACTTGCGGAGTTCTCAACTGGATGTATCTTATAACAAACCGGGGTGGCCGTGCGAAATGGCCTGAGATTATACCCGTCGAACCTGAACCGGATCATACCGGCGTAGGGAGCATTTCAATTCCCCTCCGCAATATGATCCCCGATGAAGAGGCTTAGATTTGATAAAGCCTTTTTGAACGTAGCGTTATGAATACTTTCGCATTTTTAAAACGGTATAATACCCGGTTGCTTAATTCGCTCCGATTAATATCAAAATGCAAGCAGTTATTTAAGTTGTCCAGTATAATAGCTTTTAAATGTAAAAATTTTCAAACGAGAAAAAAAGGGGGCAAAATGTCGGCAAATTGGAAACAGGAACTTTCCAGAAATCTTAGGAATGTGCGTGAAAAACACCCGCTCGTGCACAATATCACAAATTTCGTCGTGATGAATTCCTCGGCGAATATCCTGCTCGCACAGGGGGCTTTTCCGGTGATGGCCCATGCGCCGAACGAGGTGGAAGATATGGTCGCGCTGGCCAATTGCCTCGTTCTCAATATCGGGACTCTGACCGACGAGTGGGTTCGGGCCATGATTTTGGCCGGCAAAAGGGCCAATAAGCTGAAAATCCCCGTCGTGCTCGACCCGGTCGGCGCCGGAGCGACACCGCTCCGCACGAGCAAATCGCTCGAGATTATCGAAAATGTCGAACTTGCGGCGATCCGCGGGAACGCCTCCGAAATCCGCGCGCTCGGGAATACCGGCGGGAAAACAAGGGGCGTCGATGCTATCCACGGCGTCGATGAAGTTTCCGACATCGCAAAAAAACTCGCCGGAGAGCACAATACTATAGTGGGAGTTTCGGGAAAAGTGGATTTGATCACAGACGGCAGCCGAGTTGTCCGCGTGAGCAACGGCGTGCCGATGATGAGCGTTGTCACAGGCACGGGCTGCGGCCTTTCGGCGACAGTGGGCGCTTTTATTGGCGCGAATGAAAAATCTATCGAGGCGGTCGTGTCGGCGTTCGCTTTCTACGGACTCAGCGGCGAGAAAGCCGCGCAAAGCTCGAACGGCCCCGGCTCATTCGAGATCGCTTTCAGGGACGCATTATTCCTGCTTTCGCCGGACAGCCCCGGCGAGATACGGATTTTTGAGGAATGATAGACTACTCGCTATATCTTGTAACCGATTCCGGTTTGTGCCGCGGCGATTTTTTCGAGACGATCAAAAGCGCGATCCGCGGGGGAGTTACTATCGTCCAACTCCGCGAAAAGCTTTTGGAGACGGGGGAGTTTTTCCAAAAGGCTCTCGCGTTGAAAAAGTTCTTGGACGAACGAAAAATTCCCCTTATTATTAATGACAGAATCGATATTGCCCTTGCGGTCGGCGCGGCGGGCGTTCATATCGGCCAGCGGGATATGCCACCCGACATTGCACGCAAAATGTTGGGCGAAGGGGCGATTGTCGGAGTTTCTGTCGGCTCGGTGGATGAAGCTATCGCTGCGGAAAGGGGGGGGGTGGCGGACTATCTCGGAATAAGCCCGGTTTGGACGACCCCAACTAAAGTCGACACGTCGGAACCGGTGGGGCTCGAGGGCATCAGGAAAATTAGAAAAAAGGCCGCGCTGCCGCTGATCGGGATAGGCGGTATTAAGGCTAACAATGTCGAAAGCGTTATCGAGGCCGGTTGTGACGGCGTCGCGGTGGTTTCCGCGATAATGACCGCCGAAAATCCGGAAATCGCGGCTCGCGAGTTGATAATAAAAATAAAAAGTGCAAGATCGAAATAAGGCCGGAAATTTTTAATATCCAAAAAGGAGTTTTTCATGGAAAAACTTATTACGGCGTGCGGGCTCGACTGCTCACAATGCGAGGCTTATATCGCCACGAAGGCCAACGACGCCGGGGGTCGCGCGAAAGTCGCGGAGGCGTGGAGCAAGATGTATGATTGTGTCTTAACCGCCGAAGATTGTATCTGCGAGGGCTGTATGCAGGGCGGCATAATAAGCACCGCGCACGCAAATATATGTGCAGTGCGAAGCTGCGCAATTGCACGCAAAATCCCAAATTGTGCTCACTGTGAGGATTATATCTGCGATAAGCTCAGTGGGCTTTTTGAATATACTCCCGAAGCGCGAAAGGCTCTCGAGGACATTCGCTCGAAACTGTAGATCGAAATTGCTGAATCCTCGATATTTAACGGGTCGCTTGGTCAACAATGTTGACTGATGGTCGTCAATGCCGATTGATGGTCGGCAACACCGATTAATGTTCGACAATGCCGATTTGCCGATTCGGCGTCATTTTAAATAAACCACCCGTTTCGTGATTTTCTCATCGCCGATTTTCGCCCGAACCAGATAGACGCCGGAACCGAGAGATTTGTCCGGAGACCAGATGAATGATCCCCCCGTTTTTTTGCGTTCGGCGCTCCTATTATTAAGGGGAGAAGTGGGAATTTTTTCGACCATACGGCCATTAATATCGAATATCTCAATATTTGCATTCTCCGGCGCGTAGATGGAAACCGACGAATTAAAGGGATTCGGATAGGTTCGAAGTATCGATTCATCAGGAAATCTTTCGCCAAAGCGGATCCCCAACTCCGAAACAATCGAGAAGCACATATCGGAGAAATCAACGAAATATGTGCCGTCATCATCTTCAGGAGAGAGTCCCCTCCTTGCAGATGGGTAAAATGTCAAGCTGTCAAACCATTCTATCTTTACGAGACATTCAAGAGACGTATCTGCCGGAACGGTCCAGTTATAACAGGTATCCCCGTAATTTACATATTCTATCTCCCAGCTATCACCCGAATTGGTGCTATAGTAAATAGTGAACTCGGGGAATTCATCCGGGATATTATAATGGGTCCAGATAATGTCATAGGCCATACCCGCAAGAAGCTCTTCACCACCGTTGGGCTGGACTACCCTCACATAAGGGGCATTGGGGATAAAACCGAAATTTCCGTCGCTAATGTCATAGACCGAATCATCCAATGCATCGGTGATTTTCAGCAAACAATCATACGAAGAATCATCGGGAACGGTGAATGTATAAATGCCCGTAGACACTATACTGTCGGCTTCGGTAACCCAATCCGCACCGAAGTTGGTCGAATATTCTATATCGATGTAATCGACGTTCGTCGAATTCCAGAGAATCGATACGTCACTTCCGATTGTAAGAAGCTCGCCGCCTACAGGATAAAGTATTGTAATCGACCTCGCTAAGGTATCGTCTGTGATGGTAAAAATCGAGTCGGAGGTATCGAATACAGTTAAATCGCCGGAATTCGTGACCATAACGAGGCATTGGGTTGACGGCGTATTGGGGATCGTCCAGAGGTAGGTTCCATCACACGGATAGGACGTTTCGACATTTATCCACGTAGTGCCGTCGTCGGTGGAATAATCGATATCGACATTATAGACGGAATCGAAGTCCCATACGATATATTCCGTCTCCCCCACCTGCCAGAGTTCGCCGCCGACGGGACTGACAAGATCGATCCGCGAAGCTATCTTGATGGTGAAGTAGTAGTTGAAGATATCATAAACCTGTGGGTCGTCGTTGCTGGTAATCTTGTAAAGGCATTCGCTTGAATTCACGAAGGGGAGCGTGTCGCCGGAATGGCCGAATCCTTCGGTTGTCAATACCGACCAGGTAGATTCACCATCCGTGGAGAATTCGACGGTCAGGCTTCCTGGAACACTGTAAGCTCGCCACCAGAACTCGAAATACTCGCCCCCAATAAGGGTATCGTTACGGCCCAGATTCTCGGTAATGAGCAGATTCTTTTTATCGTGGAAGTAATTGACCCACATATAATTCTCCCGTTGACCAACGGAAGCGTAGCACCCGGTATCGACTTCCAGAACACTAAATCCCCATGTATCGTCGTTGTCGGCCATATCGACTTGATCGTAAAAAACGCACCAAAGGGAATCGCCATCATCGCTTGTTTTCGATGCCCAGAAAAGATACCTGTGAGTTCCAGGGCCGGTATCGGTTTCACCTACCATAATGTAGCTGCTGTCCGAGGTTATAATCAGATCGTTAGGCCATACATCTCTTAAGTCCGGCGTGGTGAAGGTGCGTGTCCAGAGCGAATCGCCGTCGCTATTAATTTTCATTAGAAATGGCTTACGAAATACGCTTCCTTCGGCCTTCCAACCGGCAAGAATGAAATCGCCTTCGGGAGTTTCTTTAATAGATTCAAATTGTGATTCCATTATGATCCACAAATAGGGCATCTTTGTCCACATTGTATCCATAGCGCTGTTAAGACGAAAAACCACACAGTCCATTCCCGTGCTTACATCCTGACCCACAACCATGTATCCGCTATCGGAACAAGCGATAATATCTTTCAAACCATTCACAACCCAGGTAGGTTCCAACATTTCCGTATGCCTGTGCCTCTTACCCCGGAAAACATCAGTAGTTAGTCGTTTTGTCCAGAGTGTGTCACCGGCGTCGTTGATACAACAACAATTGGGACCACCAAAGTGAGTTTCACAGCCAACGAGAATATATTCTCCCGGAGAACTCTCGATCCCTCCAAAAAAGTCGCACGGCCCGGACCGTGTCCAGAGTGTATTTCCTGCGTCGTCTATCTTTATCAATGTGGTGCTGTCGGACAAACAGGAACAGCCCAAGAGAAAGCCACCCATCGAGCATTCGATAATTACCCAACCCTTCTGCTGGTGATCAAAAATATACTTCTTACTCCATAAAGTATCGAAGTCTTCATCGAAGCGAATGGCAACTACATCCCAATCAGATTCGCCGAGCACCAGGTAACCGCCCGATGAAACCTCGATGATATCACGTGCCGTTCCGCCACCGTAAGTTCGGTCCCAGGCACTCAACGTTATACAGCAAGAAATAAGAAACAAAAAAACATAACCAATCTTTCTCATAATAACATCCTTTTTTTCCGCCCGTTACCGTAAGGGGTTGGAATTCTGGCGCTATGTACCGATCTCTTCTATTAATTTAATCATTCGGTCGCATGTTGTCAAGCCTATTTCTCGATTAGCCATCCGTGGCGCTTACCTATCTTAAATACACAACCTTGGCCGATCTTCCAGAGGCGGCGTCCCGGACGAGATACACTCCGCCGGGCAATCTGCGGCCCTCATCGTCCGCGCCGTCCCAAAAATGCAGCGCGGGCCGTGCGGATGGTATAAACCTGACAAGTCTGCCGGAAACATTGTATATCTCGATTGCGCCCATGGCCTCGATAGCGCAGGCGCCGTTGAAAGGATTCGGATAAATATCGAGCCGGACGGTTTTGGGCCGTTTCGGGCCTTCGGAAACGCTCGAAGGGGCGTCGAGATAGGTCATCGCCGCGCGGAGAACGTTACTCGCCGAGTTCGGGAAAATGCCGTCGATTATCCCGCCGAAAAGAAAAGATACGATCACGCTTCGATGTGTCCCGCTGTCGTAGCAAACCATTCTTCCGGTCGCCGAAACGGGCGGCGGGCCGCTGTCCTGACTCCACACGGAAATATACGCGGTCGATTCCGCGGCGGAAAACTCATCGAGATAATTGTCGGCCTCGGCGAGATGCGAGTATTCGACATCGAGATCGATCCAGAAATCGGAAGCGTCGCCATAAAGGCGGGCGATATTGCCATCGGGGGTCGCGGGTCGGCCGTCGTTCTCGTATTCCGCGCCGAACATCCCGAAAAAGTCTGCTCCCGCGAGCGTTCCCTCTTCATAGTCAGGCCCGGCGTCGGGGGCGATCCAGAGTATGCGGCCGTCGTCCCCGAGCCACATCGAAAGCAAATCCAACTCATCGTCGGGGATAACCGCGTGACCGCCGTCGGCCCGGACAGGCGTAACAAGGATCACGAATCTATATGGAACGAGATCGAGCGTGGCAATATCGGGGTTCTGCGCCGTCAATTCGAAAGTGTAGGGCAGAAAATCGAACAGCCCGGCGATAATTCTTTCCTCGCCGGTCGTGTCGTCGCCGAAAGGCTGGATGCCGGAATCGTAGTCGATAATCAGCACGTCCGGCGAAGGCGCGATCTCCAGAACAATATTGATTAGCGTGTCGCTTCCAATCCAGACCCATCGGGTCTCCTGAGTATAACCGGCGGCATTCGCACGGATCGTATAGGCCCCCTCCGAGATACTGTCGAAATGAAAATAGCCGTCGGAGCCGGTCGTGTCCGCGCGGTCGGAAATCGTGACAATCGCGCCGTCGAGGGGCGCCATCGGATCGCCGGTTCCAACAGTCCCGGCAACCTCGAACGCCAGAGAGTCGGCGAGAGTGCGCCAGATAACCGTATCGCCGACAAAATTGCTCGGGGTGTCCAGATCGTAAGCGGAAAGGATACAGGTAACGTCCGAATTCCAGCCGAAATCCAGTGGAGGGTTGTAATCGACAGAAAAACCGCCGCCGATAGAGTCTATCGCGATAAGCCATGAGACGTCGATGCCGTTCACCCTCAACTGGATCGTGCTCTGATCGACTCCGGTTCCGTCGTCGAAAACCTCGCAGGAAATATCCGTTTCACGCGGAACGTCGACCTCGCCGTCCGCGGGCGACCAGGATGTTACATAGGGCGGGATAGAATCGGAACCCGCGGGCATGAACCATCTGAAAGTAATATTGCGCCCGGCGGGAAGAACTGCCATCCCTACTATTCTCATATCGAACCACTCGGACGGTATCGAGTCGGGGTGATTGAAGCCAACCATGAAATCGCCTACGGTCGGAAGCGAATCGGACAGCCAGGTTACGATAGAAGTGGACATGTGCGAGAAAACCAGCTCCCACCAATGTTCACCCGCGTAGTTGTCCCGCATATCCCGGCTCAACGCGGTAATTATCCCGCCGTCAACAGAGAAATAGGCTGTCGTGTCGTCCACGCCGATAAAGAGGGGAAAATCGTGCAGGACATCGTAGCCGTCGGTCGCGCCTTCCGCGACTCCGAACGCGCGGGAAAAAATGGTCGTTCCCGGCGCCTCGACAGTAAAATCGACACGCCATTCGGCACGGGCGAAAGCGGCGATGGACAGAATAAATATGAGCAGGATTATTTTTTTC
>DAOWNU010000449.1 GCA_030642425.1 bacterium
GCCACCGATCTTTGGGGCCCGATCATTGTCGGCGCGGACACGATTATTGCCGATCCACTCTTTCACGGCGGCGATCCGTTCGACTATCACCTTCTGCCGGGAAGCCCTTGTATCGACACCGGCGACCCTTCGATTCTCGATCTCGACGCCTCCCGCAGCGATATGGGGGCCTACGGCGGGAATTTCAACTCCGCCGTGGAAGAGAAGCCGCCGTCGAGACCGCGGAAACCGTATCTGACAGTGTCGCCGAATCCTTTCAATGCCCGCTGCCGGATATCCGTTCACAGAAACGGACAGAGGTGGCACAAGATAAAAATCTTCGACCTGTCGGGAAGGCTCGTCCGCGAATTTTCGCAAGATATTTCGGGGCGCGATTACATCCTTTGGGACGGCAGGGACAGCGATGGCATGGCGCTTCCGACCGGCGTCTATTTGATAAACCTGAGCGGCGATTTCGAGAGTTTCACCGCCAAAACCATTTTATTGAAATGACCGACCGTATCGCACTCGCGCTCATATCCGGCGGCCTGGACAGCATCCTGGCGGCAAAAATAATGGCGCACCAGCCGGGATTGCTCGTTGTGGGCTACTATTTTCATCACCCTTTCGAGGCGGGAACCGGCGAAGACGGCCTGCTCGCGGCGGAACGCGGGGCGTTTGCGGCGGGCGTGAATATCATCGTGGAAAGGAACGACGGGGCGTTTATCGAAATGGTCGAGCACCCCAAACACGGCGTGGGCAAAGGGTGCAACCCCTGCCGGGACTGCCGGATTTTCATTTTCAGGCGCGCCGGGGAAATGCTGAAAAGGATTGGCGGGGATTTCCTGATAACGGGCGAAGTTGTCGGACAGCGGCCAATGAGCCAGATGCGCAACTCGATGAACCTCATCGCAAATAATTCCGGGTTGAAGGGTATGATTGTCAGACCGCTATGCGGAAAGCTTCTCCCGGAGTCGATACCGGAGGAAAAAGGCTGGATCGATAGGGAGATCATGCTCGACATATCGGGCAGGGGGAGAAAAAGGCAGATCGAGCTTGCGCGCGAGTTCGGAATCGTCGATTTCCCGACACCGGCGGGCGGATGCATTCTTACGCAGACAACCTTTTCATCGCGTTTTCTCGACCTGATCTCACACTCGCCCGGGGCGGGGGCATTGGATATCGAAACGCTCAAAATCGGGCGCCATTTCCGCCTGCTGGAAGGCCTGAAACTGATTATCCCGCGCAACAAGATCGAGACCGAATGGGTCGAATCGAATCTCGCGAAAAAATATTGGCTGTTATACAGCCTCGAAGTTCCCGGGCCGGTCTCCGCGATGGACAGGGAGCCTTCGTCCGAAGAAATGATAGACGCGGCCTCGCTCGTGGCATCCTACAGCAAGGGCCGGAGCAGAAACAGGGTAGTTATGACACTCGTTGCCCCGGACGGCTCGGCGAAAATTTTCGAGGTCGCGCCGGCGGACAAAAGCAATTTCCGCGATTACATAATTTATTAGAATTGGCAGCGTTAATAAAGCTCAAAGCCCAAAGTCCAAAGGCCAAATGAAGCTCAAAGCTCCAATGTCAAATGTCAAATGAAGCTCAAAGCTCCAATGTCAAATGTCAAATGAAGCTCAAAGCTCCAATGTCAAAGGCCACGCACCCCTTATATTGTCATTACCGCATCTCCTTTTGTCATTCCCGTGAAAACGGGAATTCAGTGGCGGCGGGGCACGGAGACATTTTCCTTGTGCTATGCTAAACATTGTTTATATTAAAGTCGATATTAATATAATCGACGCAGAGCGTCGGGAAAGACGTTCCCACGCGGGAGCGGAGGAACGAGAGAATAATCGGAGTAATCATGAGAAAAGCTTTTCTATGCCTTCTCTTCACGATTGTCGGCGTTTACGGCGCATCGATATTCGGCCCGGTCTCGTATTATCGAACTACTGGCGCGCCGAATGTTTATGATACAACGTTTGCGGC
>DAOWNU010000162.1 GCA_030642425.1 bacterium
ATCGTTTTTGTGAGTGTATAAACCGAATCCGCGCCGGCGGAATCCGGCTCGACACAGCGATATGTCCAGCTCGTTCCGTCCTCGAGGGGAAAACTGAGTGTCGGACCTTGCGGCTCCGGCTCCGGCGGGTCTTCTCCACCAAAACCGCAGGAGAAGAAAAGGGCCGTAATTATTACTGCAAATAAAACAAAAAGCGTTTTCGATTTCATTTTTCCTCCGCTATTTCCTGTCGAAACGTTTCTCCAGTTCATCGAGTTTAAATCTGATTATTGTGGGCCGTCCGTGGGGGCAGGTGTATGGCGACTCCGTTGCAAAAAGCCTGTCGAACAGATAGCCCATCTCCTCCTGCGAAAGGATATCTCCGGCCTTGATAGCCATTCTGCAGGCGGCCATCGCCGCGAAATCGTTCACCGCCGAAGATACCGATCCGCCCTCGGCAATATCGTCGAGCAGTTCGGATAACGCTTCCCCCTTGCTGAAACGCCTGAGTTCCTGAGGCACGGCTTCCACAAGAATATGCCCCGGCGCGTCGGGACCGAATTCGAACCCGAGCCTCTCCAGCATTTCCCTTTTTTCGTGAAAAACCGCTTCCTGAAGGCCGGTAATTTTTACGGCGATGGGAAAAAGCAATCGCTGTCCGGCAAACGCCCCCTTGTCGATACGGCTTTTTAGTTCATCGAATAAAATTCTTTCGTGGGCGGCGTGCTGGTCGATAATAATAAACCCGCCCTTCGTCTCCGCGAAAATGTAGGTTCCGTGTATCTGCCAGAATACGGGGACGACCTCCTCGATAGAATCCCCGGTTTCCAGCGGCGGGAACGAGGGCGTGGCGAATATCTCCCGCTCGGATATGGGCATTTGTTGCTGGCCGACGGTTCTAAAATCGGCGCTTTTACGGTCCTCAAATTCAAAATGAGAAGGGGAGGGTTCGCTCCGGCGCATTCGGAAGTCGCCGGTATTTGTGGCTACGGGCCGGCTTTTCGGAATCTCCACCGGGCCGAAAGCGTTTTTCAATCCCCTAACAACCGTTTTAAAAATCTCGTTCGAGCGGCGGAACCTCACCTCTAATTTCATCGGGTGAACGTTGACATCCACCAATTCCGGGTCCACTTCGAGATACAATACCGCCTGAGGATACCGTCCGGGGGGAAGAGTTCCCTCGTAGGCGCGCCTTATTGCGGCCATCAAGCTGGGGTTTTTTATCGGTCTGCCGTTGAGAACGAATCGAATGTTTCTGGCGTTTCCGCTGTGTGTTGTCGGCGGCGAGGCGAATCCGAAAATGGCGATACCAGATTCTCCGGCCTCGACTTCGAGCATCTCCCCGACCTTTTCCTCGCCCCAGAGGGCCGCCAGACGCTCCCTATAAGTGTCCACCTTCGGAAGGTCGATATGCACCTTGCTGCCGTGGCTCAATTTGAAGGCAATTCTGGGATATGATAACGCTATCCGCTCCACAACGTCCGCAACGTGGCCGAATTCGGTGGAGGCGGTTTTGAGAAATTTCCTGCGGGCCGGCGTATTGAAAAAAAGCTCCCGGACATGGACGCCGGTTCCGATAGGTGCGCCGGTCTCGCCGGATTCCGTTATCTCGCCGCGGTCGATAGCAACGCGCGAGCCGAGAGAATTGTCCGGTGTGCGGGAGATTATCTCCATGCAGGAAATCGAGGCTATCGAGGGCAGGGCCTCGCCCCGGAAACCGAGAGTTGCGATATGCTGCAGGTCTTCCGCGCTGGAGATTTTGCTCGTGGCGTGCCTTCGAAGGGAAAGTTCGATTTCCTCGCGTGTCATCCCCAGCCCGTTGTCGGTTACTATTATCAGGTCTTTTCCGCCGGCTTCGACCTTTATTTCGATTCGCGAAGCGTCGGCGTCGATAGAGTTTTCCACCAGTTCTTTAACCACGCTGGCGGGCCTTTCGACCACCTCGCCTGCGGCGATACGGTTCGCCACCTGTTCGGATAATATTTTTATCCTTCCGTCGGTCAATCGAACTCCCAGGATTTAGGGAAAGGCTTCATAAGATGGGCGAAACGCACGAAAAGCCTTTTCTTTGCGCGGGATGTTTTATCTTCGAAACTGCTCCAGTCCTGTCTCTTTGAAGAACGAGTTTTCTTCGTGTTGTCCTCGGTCGCTTTTTTGACACCTATCGCCCAGATAAGGTTGTTTTTTCGATACTTATACCCGCTCAATAATTCCTCGTAGGCCTCCTTATCCACCCTATCCTGTGAATCCGAAAAGGCTATTCTCGCTATCCCATCCGAGATCTGGAGCGCCGCCAGGTATTCTATCGAGGTATTTGCATTATCCCAGAGTTCCTTTGCCTTGCAAAGTTCTCGTGCGCTTTCGCTGGAACCGGCCCCAAGCACGATAGAGTTCAAATAATGATAAAATTCCTCCGAAGATGTTTGGAATCTGTCGATGGATGGGCTATATTTCCGCCGCTTTTGCAATAACAACTTAAGCAGCGAAAAGAGCGCGATAAAGGCGATAACAAAAAATATTATCGATAATAATTCATACATAACAACCTCTAAATCTAGCCGCCGAATTGCTTTCGGGGCGATTGCCGTCGCGTTGACCGCGGTTTGTGCCCAGATTTCGATTCCACTGCCGCCAATCCCCTGGACATTACAGACATTCGCGGTTCTTCTTTGCGGCGCTGTGCTCGGTTCGAGAGTTGGCGCTTATGGCCTTGCCGCTTATCTTTTTGTGGGCCTTATCGGCGTTCCGGTTTTTTCCGGTCTGAAGGGCGGCCCGCAGATGATTCTTTCCCCGAGTTTTGGTTATATAATCGCCTTTCCCTTTGCGGCTATGGTCGCCGGTCTTTTCGGGCGGGGCAAAAGCGGATTATCGAGGTCGCCCCTGCCTTTATTAATGGCCCTTATCCCGATATATATTATCGGCCCCGCCTACCTCTATTTTATCGCTCCCATTGCCCTCGGTAAAAGGCTTCCCCTGTCGGGAGTAGCGGCGGTTGGCATAATTCCCTTCATATTGCCGGACATCGTAAAGGCGTTTCTGGCCTGGGCGCTCGCCGGACGATTGAAGGGCTTTCTCCGGAAAGACCGCACCGGCAAATAAGTTACGAGCCAGCTTAATTTAACCCCGATTTTGCGTAAACGATGTCGCTTTCTTCATAATGAACTGCCCATGTCGATCTTATATTTAGAATCGCTTTCACCGATCGGGTGAATAGTTTAAGCGGTTTAAACCGCTTCACCCGAAGCCCTTTAAAGGGCTTAGGCGTTCCGGCATCCAACCGGATTGTTCTTATCGCAAAATCCGGGATTTAAAAGAGCATATTCTTAGAATACTCAAGATATCGACCGGGAAAGAACTATTTTGCTGTCAATTCGGCCAGCACGAGTCTGGCGGTGATTGCCTTCGGAGAATCCTCATAATCCCGGATAAATTCCGCGAAAAGGTCTCTGGCCCTGTCGTTGTTTCCCGCCGCCTGATAATTGTGCGCGGCCAGATAAAGAAGGTCGGTTCGGTTGAAATACCCCGGATAATCCCTGTATATTTTCTCGAAAGCGTCCGCCGCTTCCGAATATTGACGTGCATCGGACATAATCCCCGCAAGCCCCGATTTTGCCCCGGCTATCATATCCCGGTCATCCATTCCGCACTCGAGGAAACGCCCCCAATATATTTTCGAGCTGTCCGGGTTTCCGGTGGCAAAATAGATATGGCCGAGCAGGTATAATCCCACCTTTGCCGGTTTCGTTTTGGAATAATTATTCGTGAGTGAGAGCAGGGAATCCCTCGCCTCGGAATAATTTTCGAGCTTATAGGAGATCTGTGCAATACCGAGTTTGGTTTTTGCGGTCTCCTGCTTGCCGGCGGACGTGGTTTTCCAGATAATTGCCGCCGCGACCAGCACGACGACAGCGAGGACTATAATAACCACATTCTGGATATTTTCGCGGGCATAGACCGCCCCGTCCATAACGGAAGACACGAATTTGTCCTCTTTCATCTCGTGTTTGGACATCCTGTGTTTTACATGCTTGGCCATCTTTTTCCTCCATATTACCCCCGACAGGACTTGAACCTGTGGCCTACGGTTTAGGAAACCGTCGCTCTATCCACCTGAGCTACGGGGGCATAGATTACATTGCCGGATAGAAGCGTTTTTTATCAAGAGCGCAATGCGCGTTCGGAAACGCTTCTGTTTCCTATAAACTTTATAAAGTATAATTCTCATTCGGGAATGTCAAGTTAAAAAGTCCGCAGAGTTTCCAGAAAATAAGAAAAAGGCCGCCTTTCTTTCCTTGACATTGCGGGGAAAAGACCCATTTTTAGAATCACTATGACTATTGCAAAGAAAAATCTGCTGTTCAGAATTCTCGTGGCGCTCTTTTTCGTCCCCGCCATTCTATATTCTTTTTATTCCGGCGGTGTTTTTCTCTATCTTGCCCTCACCGCAATAATTTTTGGCCTTTCATCGGAGTTCGGCACACTTCCGACTTTCGATTTCAACGGCTATCAGGAAACTCTGCTGGTCGCGGGAAGCCTCGCGATCCCGCTAATCATCTGGCTCGGTTCACCGGTTCCGCTCGAAGCCCTTTTTATCGCGCTTTGCACGGTATGGTTCTTGCTTGAGCTAACCCGCAGGCCGCTGTCGGGCGGCATGAGAAGGTCGATGGCCGGGCCTTTCGTATTTTTCTTGTTTGCGCTGGTGCCCTCGCTGGCCTTTCAACTCAACTCCGCCAACGGGCTTTTTGCGATCCTGCCCTTTGTTATCGTGTGGACCGCCGACACTTCGGCATATTTCGCGGGCAACGCGCTGAAAGGGCCGAAAATGACTCCGACTCTTTCCCCGAACAAGACATGGGCGGGTTTTTTCGGGGAAATACTGGGCGCCGCGATAGTCGGCGTGGTATTTAGGCTGCTGTGGCCGGGGGTGTTCGATTGGGGAATAATGTTCTTCGCGATACCAGCCGGGCTGATAGCGGTTCTCGGAGATCTTTTCGAGAGCAAGGTGAAACGCGAACTGTCTATCAAGGACTCGAGCGACGCTATCCCCGGACACGGCGGCTTCTGGGATCGTTTCGACAGCTGGCTTTTTGTTCAGATATGGGCGTGGATTTATTTTGTGATATTCTAAGAAAGGTAATAGGTAAAGAAGGTAAAAGGTAATAGGTGAAGAAGGCAAAAGTGCCGCACCGCCTCTCTGGATTCCGGCCTTCGCCGGAATGACAGATTTGTGTAGAATAACAGGTATAGTGTGGAATGATAGGTAAAGTGAGAGGACGGGTTTTGACATTTCTTCGGCGGCGGTGGTGAGTGGCCCTATTACCTATTACCTTTGACCTATTACCTTTTAAACATTTGAGCTTTGACATTTGGATTTACTTAACATAAGTATCAAAAGTTTTTAAATACAAAAAAAAGATAGTAATTTGAGATTGCTGAAAAAGGGTTTAACTTTCAATTTCGGTTATTTTATAGCTTTTTTC
>DAOWNU010000306.1 GCA_030642425.1 bacterium
AACGCGGTTGTAATCCAGAATCATCATCTGATTATCCGGGAAAATTACCGAAAGGAAGAAATTATACTCCTCGTCGCCGGTGTGGTTCGGGTTCGCGGCCATCCGGATTTTCTGAACGCGGCTGGCGCTGGCGCTGCGGTGGTGGCCGTCGGCGACATACAGCGCGTCTATTTTCCGGAAAGCCTCACGGATTGCCTCGATGTCTTTTGCTATATTCACGACCCAGAGCGTGTGCCGGATATTGTCCCCGGATGTGAAATCCACCTGCGGCCTTTTCGCGGTCAGTTTTTTAATTATGGCATCCATCTCCGGAAAATTTTTATATGTTAGAAAAACCGGGCCGGAGTTCGCGCCCTGCGTATCGACATGGCGGGTGCGGTCGTCCTCTTTGGATTTGCGGGTCAGTTCGTGTTTTTTAATTAAATCCCTGTCGTATTCTACGACACTCGCGCAGGCCACAATGCCCACCTGCGAGTGGTCGCCCATGACCTGCCTATAGAGGTAGTAATTGGGCTTCGGGTCTTTTATCATATAGCCTGCGCCGATTAGCCTTTTCAAAGTTTCGGCGCCCGTTTTATAGACGATATCGGAATATGGGTCGGTTTCGGGGGGGAGGTCGATCTCCGGTTTGACAACGTGGAGGAAGCTTATCGGGTTTTTCCCGGCAAGCTCGCGGGCCTCCTCAGAATTGAGAACGTCGTAAGGCGGGCTTGCAATTTTTTCCGCGAATTCCCGTTTCGGTCTTAGTCCGGGGAAGGGTCTGACATCGGCCATGTTTGGTCCTTTCTCTTGTGATTATTCATTATGAACGGTGAAATTCGGTTCATATCAGTTTCCAATTTAAATATCGTTCGTGTAAAATCAACAAAAACAATCGGATTTTATTAGCAAAGAAATTGTGTTTAGTAATTTGCTTTTCAGGTGAATTATCGAACCCATCCCCGCAGTTTGTCACAGTTTTTGCTAAGCTAATCTATTAACTAATCGCTCTTTAACGAGGCAAAAACTGCGCCAAACTTCACCCCCGCCGCTGTCACACCTCGTGCGAGAAATTTTTTGTTATTACAAATTTCACATAAGCAAGCACGAGTTGCGCCAGCGGCCCCCGTTCAACATAAAACCCTTGCCAAAATCGCGATGACGCCGCCGATTATGAAGCCGCCTTCGACAGCCAATTCCGCGCGGGTGCCGCGGCCAATCCCGGAGCGGCGAAAGCGTAGGATAAGAAATATCATATACGCCAAAAACAGAAGCTCCGACAAGACTGTGGTTTTGAAAATCCCGGTGGAAACCCCGACAATAATAATTGCGGCGGAAAGGACGACAGCGGCTATCGTGATTTTCCAGACGCCTTTTTCGCCGACGACTGTCGCGTAGGATTCCCTCTCCAATATTCTGTCGGTTTCCAGATCGGTTATCGAGAAAAGCGCGCTCCGGAGCAGCGAGAGCAAGCCCACCCAGACCAGAGCCAATATCGAGGGCCAGAATCTGCTGCCCCATGTGGTGATTATCGGAATCAACCCGGCGGCGAAGAGCCATCCGAAAGTGTAGAGGAGGTCTTTTGCGCCCGGAACTTCGCGCCACGTGACGAGTTTTCTCGATATCGGGAACAGACGTGTGCCACGGAGGACGGCGAAAAGCCCCGCGATAAACACTCCGGCGATTGTCAGGCCGAACGGCAAAGGCCCGAAAAACCACATCAGGCTTGCGGACACAACCAGCCCCAGAACCGAAGCGGTCGCGAGCAGCACGCGATTGCTCCAGAAAAAGCCGAGTTTTGAAGGGTCCGCGAGGATGAACCCCTGCCAGTCGATAAGATTATAGACTGTGTTGACGCCGAAAATAAAAAGCCCGGTCGCCAGAAGAAGGAGTGGGTCTATTTTCGCGCCGGCGAGGAACAGGGCGCTGGCCGCGAGCATAGCCGCCGCAAGGCCGGTCAGCAGGTTACTCTGAATCACCGCATAGCCGAAATCCTTTATCGACGGGATTTCCCAGAGCGGGATGCGGCCCTTGCGCATCCGTTCGAGGCGTTCTATCACGCGCGAGACTATCCAATGCGGGGTGCTCGCGCCGGCGGTTACCGCGACTGTGCGGGCATCGAGGAAATCCTCTGGATCGAGTTCTTCTTCGGTCTCGACCCAGAAACTGGCGACACCCGTGGATTCGGCCACCTCGAAAAGCCTTTTCGTGTTGCTGGAGTTATATCCGCCGACAACGACAATAGCGTCGGCCTCTTTCGCCAGTTCGCGGATTTCGATCTGGCGCTGCGAAGTCGAATCACAGAGTGTGTCTATAATTAGGGTTTTTGGGAAACGGGATTTCACCGCATTCGCGCATTCGAGATATTTTTCGCGGTTGAGAGTTGTCTGGCCGATAACTACCGGGCGTTCGAGTTCGGGCAGGGCGGGGATATCCCGCACCGCGCAGACGACATGCCCTCTTTTCCCGGCGTAACCCAGCAGGCCTTTAACCTCGGCGTGGTCGGCATAACCGATAATAACGACGTCGCGCCCCTTGGCGGAATATTTTTTGATAATCCCCTGAACACGGGCAACTTTTGGGCATGTGGCGTCGCAGATACCGACACCTTTTTGCGCCAGAAACTTTTTTATGTCGGGCGGGACGCCGTGGCTGCGGATAACGATAGTGGCGTCCGCGTCGAAATCTTCGATTTTTTCGGCGATATTCACACCCTGGCGCCGGAGGAAATCCACCACCTGCGGGTTGTGGATAAGCGGCCCCCATGTGAATACCGGCCCGGAAGCGTCGGCGGCGGTGCCGAGAACCAATTTCACGGCGCGTTTGACACCCATACAGAACCCGGCAGTTTTTGCAAGTTTAACTTTCATCGATTTAAAATACCAATCCCAACCGAGAATGTCAAACAAAACCGGCGGTGCGGGTCGGCAATGCCGGCGGGCAATGCCCGCAGATGATGTGCTCAACGCGCCTTCGGCACGATTCGCTTCCTGAGCGGAGTCGAAGGGAGCAGTCCGGGGGATAATAAAAAAGGGCGACCTTTCAGTCGCCCCTTTACTACCCTCTGTGCCTTCTGCGCTTTCCCCCGGCGGGGTGGCGCGGGGTACCTTTTACCTATTACCTTTTACCCATTACCTTCCTCACACATATTCCATCACAAGCGGCTCGCCGAATTCGCCCTCGACACCGTTTTCATCGACACCGCAAATCCAATAGACATAAACATAGCCCTGCTCGATATTCGTATCGGTGAGAAGCGGCTCGGTGAGGCCAGTATAGACCGGATCGACAGGACGATTCTTATCCGGGGTTCCGATAGGCGCTTTGGTGCGATAGAGATTGTACGTCATCGTTTTCAAGAGCAAATCCCACGACAGATTGAAAAGCGGCATCGGGAATGTCATGAACACGGCCACGAAATTGGCGACCGCTTCGGGCCATTCGGCCTGCCCCGGC
>DAOWNU010000412.1 GCA_030642425.1 bacterium
TACCGCGATTCGGATTATTCGCCGCCCGTGATAGAGACTTCGGTTACCGAAAAAACGGGGATTGTCGAGGCTGTCGATGCGATCCTCGCCCACAGCGAGTTTCTCGATAAAAGCAGAGGGATCGACCACAGAAATAAAAAACGAATCGAGGACGATATCCGCTCGCTGCTCAATTATAAAGTGACCGGCTTTATCGAAAGAAAACTCGGTTTCACGGATCGTATGGACGCTTGGGTCGAAAAAATCATTCGCGGCGAAGAGACGCCGTATTCGATAGTCGAGCGGTTCGGCGACGAGATATTCGAGCGGATAAGGAAAATATCGTGATCGAGAAGATCGACCATCTGGGGATCGCGGTGGAAAGTCTCGAGGAGAGTATTCCCGTTTTCCGCGACATTCTCGGTCTGGAGTTGGTCGATATCGAGGAGATTGCCGAACAGAAGGTTAGAATAGCCAAATTCCGCGTGGGCGGGATCGAATTAGAGCTTCTCGAACCGACTTCACCCGAAAGCCCTATCGCAAAATTCCTCTTGAAACGCGGCCAGGGGATACATCACATTGCCTATGCGGTCGATAATATCGAAGAGAATATTGTGGAGTTGATCGAGAAAGGCGCGCGGATGATCGATAACTGTCCCAGAACCGGCGCCGGCGGCAAGAAAATCGCCTTTATTCATCCAAAATCGACGGCGAAAATATTAACAGAAATATGCGAGGAACCCGATGACAATCGAAGAAAAACTGCTCGATCTGAAACTCCGCCGCGACAAGGCCCGTGAAGGCGGCGGCGAGAAACGAATCGAGAAACAGCACGCCAAAGGAAAATACACCGCAAGGGAAAGGATCGATAAACTGCTCGACCCCGGCAGTTTCGAGGAGTTCGATATGTTCGTCGAGCACGAATGCGAGGATTTCGGTATCGGCGAGACACATTTCCCCGGCGACGGCGTGGTTACCGGATACGGCACTATCGACGGCAGAAAAATATTCATCTTCTCACACGATTTCACGGTATTCGGCGGCTCGCTTTCGAAAACGTTCGCCCGAAAAGTTTTGAAAGTTATGGACATGGCCGCGAAGGTCGGCGCGCCGGTTATCGGCCTGAACGACTCCGGCGGCGCGAGGATTCAGGAGGGGATAGAATCACTCGCGGGTTACGGCGATATTTTCATGAAAAACGTGATGTATTCGGGCGTTGTGCCGCAGATATCCGCTATTATGGGCCCATGCGCGGGCGGCGCGGTCTATTCCCCGGCAATCACCGATTTCGTGCTCATGGTCAGGGACACAAGCTACATGTTCGTCACGGGGCCGAAGGTCGTGAAAACGGTCACGAACGAGGACGTAACCACGGAAGAACTTGGCGGCGCGAGCGTCCACAACACAAAAAGCGGCATATCGCATTTCTCCTGCGACAATGAGGACGAGCTTCTCGAAACGATCCGCGAATTGATAGGCTTTATCCCGCAGAACAATATGGAGCTTTCGCCAAAAATGCCGACGAACGACCCTATCGAGCGCGAATGCTTTATGCTCAACGGCTTGATACCCGACAATCCCAACAAGCCATACGACGTTCTCGATTTGATCCGCGAGATTGTGGACGACGGCAATTTTCTCGAGGTGCAAAGGCTCTGGGCGACCAATATCGTTGTCGGGTTCGGGCGTTTCGGCGGAAGGTCTGTCGGGATTATCGCCAATCAGCCGCGGTATCTCGCGGGGGTTCTCGATATCAACGCTTCGACAAAAGGCGCGCGTTTCATTCGCTTCTGCGACGCATTCAATATCCCGCTCGTAACTCTCGAGGACGTCCCCGGATTCTTGCCCGGCACGGTTCAGGAGCACGGCGGGATAATCCGCCACGGCGCGAAACTTCTTTTCGCCTATGCCGAGGCCACTGTCCCGAAAATCACTGTAATATTGCGCAAGGCCTACGGCGGCGCTTACGATGTTATGAGCTCCAGGATCTCGCCGGCGATATCAATTACGCGCTCCCCACGGCGGAAATCGCCGTTATGGGGCCGAAAGGCGCGGTCGGGATCGTATTTGGAAAAGAGATTGCCGGGTCGGAAGATCCCGGCGCGAGGGCGTTAGAACTCGAAAACGAATACCGAACCAAATTCGCCAATCCTTATGTCGCCGCGAAAAAGGGCTATATCGACGACGTTATCGAGCCGCAGAACACGAGATTCCGAATAGCGCGCGCGCTCGAATTGCTGACTGACAAGAAGGACAGCATGCCCTATAAAAAACACGGGAATATCCCGTTATAAGAGGTCGGAAACAATGTAGAATTAGCAATGCAAAATTAACAATGCAAAATGACATATTAAAAATCAAAATGTCAAAACCTGGACAATCCCCATATTGTCATTCCGGCGAAGGCCGGAATCCAGTGGGGCGGGGTGGTGGGGCAATTTTGCAATGCTAATTGCTAATTGATCATTTTGAATTGAATTCTTTCCTCTCGTTACTCCGCTCTGCGGTGTAACGTTCTGGGCGACGCTCCGCGTCGATGGGTGATGGGAA
>DAOWNU010000002.1 GCA_030642425.1 bacterium
ATCAAAACATTACATCGAGCTACCTAAATACTACGTCGAGCTATCCGAGCGCTACGTCGAGTCATCAGAGCGCTACATACAGCCATCCGAGCGCTACGTCGAGTCATCCGAGCACTCCATACAGCCATCCGAGCACTACGTTGAGTCATCCGAGCGCTACATACAGCTATCCGAGCGCTACATACAGCCATCCGAGCGCTACGTCGAGTCATCCGAGCGATGCATACAGCCATCCGAGCGCTACGCCGAGCTATCCGAGATTCGGATGGGAAGATGTTCCGCTCCGATGAGTCCCCGTATTGGTCGGATGAGTCTCCGTAGAAGTCGGATGCGTTCCCGTAGAGGTCGAATAACATGGTGTATAGGTAGTTCTGAGACGCGCTCGCATCGAATGACCGTCTTAATGCATCGAATAGGCGAAGTAACATATAATACTGCCGCTCGCAGCAGTCGAATGACTTAGGGCACGCCTCGCATGTGGTGGATACGGAATAAAAACGCTGTCGTGAACTCATCGTTCTCCAGATTTATTGGGTTTGCGCGTCCCCGGATTTTTTCTGAACCATCGCGAGCAGCATTTTCTCGAAAGACGCCATCGCGCCTCTGGAGAAGCCCACCAGCGATTGAATAACGATGCCTTCCGGTGAGACTATCACGGTCTGCGGAGTTGCGCCGCCGTAATACGGATCGAGCTGGGCCTCGTTTTCCTCCGAGGGAAGAATGACCGGATATTTCAAGTTCTTGTCCTGAATGTAGCTAATTACCGAATCCCTTTCGCCAACATCGACCGATATTCCAAGCGCCGCGATCTCGGGATGTGCAGTGACCAGTTCCGACAGCCAGTTCATTTCCTCTTCGCAATGATCGCAATCCGTCGAGAAAAACTGGAGCACGAGCGGTTTCCCCGCGAACGATTTTAGGGAGATCGTTTCACCGGAGCGCACATCCTCGGCGACTATATCCGGCGCGGGTTTGTTCAGCAATTCGGCGCGCTGTTTGGCCCATTTCTGCTGAAGTTCGGCCATGAAAGCCTGTTTCTCGTATTCGCGCAGGTTCGACAGAATTGCGTTGAGCGTGTCCGAGCAACTGCTGGGAACCTGTTCCTCCGGGATTCCGTTGAGCAGCCGGCCCATCGGGAGATGGAACAGACCATCGACGACCATAAGGCTCATATCGACGCCCTCGCCGGCCGCGGATTTTTTCACCTCGCCGAATACCGCGAAACGTATGCCGGTGAGATTGCACCACTTACGGGCAACATCGTGAAGCGGATCGACATTGTATTTCGGGTCGTTTTGAATCTTCTTTGTATATGAGTTCGGATTGACCGGCTCGAATCCGGCCGGCAGGTTCTCGACGAGGTGTTTGAAAAGCTGCATCGTGAATTCGCTTCCCCCCGGAACGCCAACATTCTGGAATGGGACAACGACTACGGAAGAATCATCGAGCGTAAGCATCGCCTTGAGGACAATGGATTCGATTATCAGCTTTGTGTTTTTCGGCTCGGAGTTTGTGCGAACCATCAGGGCGCTTCGGTCCGGCCCCGCGCTGTCGGGAGCGATATATGTTACGCGGATACTGTCCTTGCCGCCGGGGGCTATCGACTCCGGGATCGAGTCCACCGTGATACAATCGCACAGCGACCGGACGTTCTCGATTATCAAATCCGATCCGCCGGTGTTGGAAAATGTGAACCATGTTACGATTTTTTCATGGGGAGCCAATTCACCGGCATTGTGAACCTCCGGCTCGACCAAAAGGCCGGGGTTTCCGCTGCAAGAAAGGGCGAGGATCGCGATTACCGGAAAAAAAATTGTTTTGCGCATATTATTCCAACAGGTGAAGGTTTCCCGGCTCAAATACAAGAACGAACGCTCCTCTGCCCGGAGGCAATTCCCTCGAACCGGTATATTCGTTTTTCAATGGGTCGTAAAGGTAAAAGAACATATCGAGACCGGCGGTCGATATGGCCTGAACGCTGGCCATAAAGCTCGTTCGGCGAATGCCGCCTATCGCGTGCCATCCCGGCGTCACCGGCGCGGTAAATTCCGTGAGCGAATCGCCCCCGACCGAAACGAGCGTGTCGATGTTGAACATAACATAATAGCCCTTGCCCGGCTCGATAATATCGGCGCTCAGATACTCGCCGGAGTCGGCGTCCCAGAGCCAGACATCGCCGATCCTGTCGCGAAAAACCGAATCGACGAGCAAAACATTCGACAGGGGAAGAGAGACAAAATTCCATCCGCGAAACAGGGGCAGTTCCAGCCTGCCGCCGATTGGATAACTGAGCGCCGCATAAACATCGGGAACGCCCCGGCCGATGTCGTTGTTCGGGGAAGTATTATTGGAAGCCGTTTGAGAAAGGGCCTCGAGCGCTTCCATGGGCAGCAGATAGGGCCTCGCCTGCAGCAGCAGCGCAGTAACGCCCGCTATTATCGGCGTCGAGACGCTCGTTCCCGTGCCGTATCCGTATGTGGCCGTTCCGGCGGATGTCGCGCACCGGACACCGCTTCCAAGCGCGCATATATCGGGTTTTATTCGCATGTCGGCGGTCGGGCCGCGCGAAGAGAAACTCAAAACTCCGCCCGAGCTGTTCACGGCGCCTGCGGTAATTACCGAGTCCCCGTCGCCGGGAGCGGTCAGGCTCGAAGCTGTCGGGCCGCTGTTTCCCGCAGCGACAACCACCGTGATCCCAAGACCCGCCATAAGATCGGCGGCGACAGTTATTGCCGCGATATCGCCGTTCATCGAGTCGGGCGTGTACCAATCCGAATAGCCGAGGCTGACGCTGATTATATCGACGCCCGCGCTGTCCGCCCATTCCGCGGCGGCGATCCAGAAATCCTCCTCCGCGGGGTCTTCCCAATCGTAGTCCTCGGTTCGGGCTAGCATAAAACTCGCGCCGTGGGCGAGGCCGATCAGCCGTCCCTCGCAATAACCGGCAATAACGGACCATGTTTTCGTTCCGTGAGTCTCCGTGCCGGGGGCGTCTCCCGGTTCAAAACTCACTATCGAATCGTCGCCGACGAAATCGTAGCGGGCAATGATGTCGGCGGCGCTCATCGCGCTGTGATCGAGCTTGAATCCCGTATCGGTGATACACATAAGGACGCCGCTGCCGTCGAAACCGAGCCTGTGAAGCGCGATTGAATTGACCATCTCGTTCTGAATCCGGCTCGAGCCGTAGTCTTCGCCGTAATCGCTTCGGGATTCGGCGCCCATCGGTTCGATACGATAGCCTTTCAGGACGGGCGATATTCTTTCGACAAATGGTAGGCGCGAGACGGCCTCGAGAATATCCGGCGGGGCATCGACACTGACCGCGTTAAGCCAGCGGCTGATCACACGGACATCCGCGCCGGAGCGCTCGAGGCTGTCGATATATTCCTGCGGGACAGCTATGTCGTGAAAATCGACGGGCGGTCCGTTTCCGCGCGCCTTTGCTCTTCGCTCGAGGCATCGATTTGAAAGGCGGTTTTCCGCCCTGCGAAGTTCGATTGTTTCCGCGTTCGATCCGGCCGGAAAGCCTTTATCGCTAAAATAAACCCAATATGGCTCCGCCCACGCAACCGAAAACAGGGCGATAGAGATAGCGATTATTAATCCGGCATATCTCATCGATAGGGCCTCTCCGTTGTGTTCGCGGGTTTTTCGGGAGTATTATTATCCTGTTCGGGCGGCTTTTCGCTAATTGAAAAGGATGAATTAATTAGCTTCGAGTTGAAAACGACTATCTCCCGTCCGTTATCCATTCGGATTTTTGTCCAGATAATCCCGATATTCATCACTTCCCCCTCGATACCGAGGGCCTCGACCCGGTCGCCGATATCGATCCTCCGGGCGAGAAGAAAGGCCAACCCGGCAAAGACGCTCGAAATAAAGGGCAGGGCCGCGATTCCAGAAAAAACGCCGGCCAGTATGAAAATCCCGAAAGCGAGATAGCCGCCGGGGCCGGGGATCACGGCCACAAGGCCAATCAAGAAAATGGCATAAATGAGCGCCTTGACCAGTCTTCTCATCGGCGCAATCGCGGCGTCGGGAATCTGAGTTGTTTCGGGACTTTCCTCGTAATGACGGAAAACCATATCGGCGATGCCGGTGAGAATTCGCGTGAAAATATACAGCGCCAGACCCGCCAGAACGAATTTCGCCAACTCGCCGAATAAATGCCCAATCCGTTTCAGCCAATCGACGCTCATATTCAGAATTGCCTCGGAATACTGCTGTGTCGCGGGGAACAGTGTGAAAAAGACGTAGATCATGGAATACATCGCCAGGGCGATGAGAACCCACTTGATAATCAGAAGAAATTTGAGTATCAGGCCGACCTGAATTCTGGCGGGGATTATTTCGACCTTGCGGAATTTTATCCCTTTATAGGTGGTTCCCTCGCGGCGCACCACAGATTTCGAGGTCGCTCTGTAAAAGCGGTCGATGATAACGTAAAATAGGATTACGAGAAACGGGAAAAGTATGCCGAGCGCGAGTTTGGAGAGGTTGTCGATGCTCCATGAGCGCTGGCGTTCGGTGGAAATGCCCCTGCGGATGTCCCAATACCATTTGGTCGCAAGTTTTTCCATTGTAAGGCCGGTACCTGTCGTGTCCGCGGGGATTACGTCGATTATCTGGACTATCTCCTGTTTATCGCCCGCGAAATCCCCCCTGTAAATTATCGAGATCGCGCTGTCGCTCGCGACCTGTTTTATCGAGTCGAGGACGCCGCCGGGGTCGGTCATTATGTTCTCGATAGCGGTTGTGGCGATATTCGCCCTTTGCAGGGGCGACAGGTTGCCGTCGGGATGCTCGATACAGAATATTTCCGTCTGGCCGATATGGACACAGTCCGTAGCAAGAACGGCCGAAGGCGCCAGCATTGGTAACAACAGCAAAAGTATAATAAGTCCGTTTTTCATTCGATCTCCTTAATAAAACTCATTTAAAATACGCTTTCAGAGGTAGAATGTCAACTTAGAAACGAGCATGGGATTTTTTTAAGAATAGCGGGTCGTCGTTATTCGAGCGGCATACGGCTCAAGCCCTTTATGGTCAATGATTAAACAACAACTACAATTGTCTTTTCTATCCTTATGGGTTTCCTGTTTAGATATAGCATGGAAAGCTCAAATGTCAAAAAGATGGGGTTAAGGGAGGGTTCGCGAGTCTTCTTAGGCATAATACTTTCAATTTTGCTAATTCCCACTAAAAACTATTGACATAATAATAAAATTATAGATATACTTTTAAAAAGGACAAGTTAAAATGGCTTAGGGAAAGGTTAAAATAGGTAAAGGACAGGTCAAAATGGCTTAGGGAAAGGTTAAAATGGGTGAAGGACAAGTCAAAATGGGTGGATGACAGGTTAAAATGGCTTAGGGAAAGGTTAAAATGGATAAAGGACAGGTCAAAACGGGCTGATGACAACTTTTTTCGCCATAAAAGCCCATTTTCGATACGAAATCCATTTTCCAGACCGACATTTCCGCCTTCGATGCCGACAATTCTACTCCAGACAAAACATTTTCAATGAAAATCCGAACAATTCCTAAGCTAAGATATCAATTTTAATGTTTCGCATTCCATCTTCTTCCCCACTGGATTCCGGCTCGGTGGCCGGAATGACAGGATGGGGATTGTCCGGATTTTGACATTTTGATTTTAATCTGTCATTTTGCATTTTAAATTTTGATGGCACGGCAAAAAGTCCATTTTAGAGCTATTGCCGACTAATATGATACAAGTAACTTGTTTATATATAAAGAGTTACGTTTTGTGTTTTCAGTGCTAAATAGCAGTTTTTCGACTTTTTGCCGAAGCATCAATATTTAATATTTGATTTTGCTCTCGACGCGAAGCGTCCCCAAAAACGTTACACCGCAGAGCGGAGTAACGAGATAACTCTCTCCAGATCGCGCGGAGTATCGACACCGATCAGCCGGGAGGCTTCTTCTATAGTAATGCAGCGTATCGCCATTCCGTTTTCGAGCGCGCGCAGCTGCTCCAGTTTTTCGATTTTCTCGAGGGGGGTTTGTTCGAGTCTGTCGAATTCCAAAAGGGCGTGGGCTTTGAAGGCGTAAATCCCGATATGTTTCAAATAGATCGCTCCCGCGCGGTCGGGAGATTCAATATCGCGGCTGTGCGGGATGGGAGAACGGCTGAAATATAGGGCGTTTCCGTGGGAGTCGCAGACGACTTTAACCGTGTCCGGGTCGTCCATTTCTTCTCGCGCCGCGGGCGCGGCTATCGTTCCGATATCCTCGCCCGATTTTTTGAATTCGGCGATAAATTTATCGAGTATTTCCGGGGTTAGGAGCGGCTCGTCCCCCTGAATATTCAGCGCGATATCCGGCCTTTCCGATGGGTAAATTTGACGGATAACCTCCGCCGCCCGGTTCGTGCCGCTCACGCATTTCTCCGAAGTCATTACAACTTCCGCCCCAAAATTTTTGGCGGCACGCTCGATTCGCGTGTCGTCGGTTGCAATAATTACGCGGTCTATCGAGTCCGCGCCGACCGCGGCTTCCCAGACGAACCGGATCATCGGAACTCCGCCGATATCGGCCAGCGGCTTTCCAGGAAGTCTTTCGGAGTTATATCGCGCGGGGATTATTGCAAATATCGACATTTTTACTCCATGTTAATCGGTTTTTCGCAGGGGTGTGACATCGACCCGTGTATTCGGGAGGGTCACGAAACCTCCCCTACTGGAGAATGAATTCAAATTCTTCCGGCGGCGAAAAAATATCTCCGGGGTTTCCAAGCGAAGTTTCCCCGAATATAAGCTCGGTCGAGTTCCCGAAGATGTCCGACCAGATTATCTTAACGGGCAAATATTGGCCGTCCAGTTCCGCCCGGAACTCGACAATGTTGCCCGTGCCGTTTTTCCCGAGAACTATTGCGCCGTCCTCGCCGGGGATATAGCCGATTTCGAAATCCCCCCGGAGATTATCGAGCAAAACGGCTATGTCGGCATAGACAAAATCCTCGAGCGGAGATTTTATTCCGGCGTCGGAGCCTTCGGTGAAAGTGAAAAGCGTTCCCGCAGTAAAGAGAATGAATTCCGCTCCCGTCTTATAGAGCATGTCCGGGCGCCTGAGCGCTAAAACACCATCCTCCGCGAGCGTGTCGAAAGGGCTAATATCGAGCCTCGTTATTTCTGCGGAGAAATCGACCCGGTCTTCCCATGCCTCGATAATGCTATCTTCGACACCGGCATGAAGCGCGACCGAAAGGGTCAGGATTAAAAATATGATAAGTGAATGTTTCATGTGTTCTATAATATAAGGTATTTTTCCCTAATCAAGTAAAAATATCTTGGTTTCGCCATTTTGAGCAATATATTACAAAAATGGACTCCGTAAGACTAAAAGCTCCCGCAAAGGTCAACCTCTTCCTCGATATTATCGGGGAAAGGGACGACGGCTACACCGAAATATACTCGCTGATACAGGCGGTTTCCCTCTACGACGAGATTATTATCGAGCGGGCCGCCTCCGGACTCTCCCTGTCCTCGAACGACTCCAGCGTCCCGTTGGATAATAGCAATACCGTTGCCATCGCATGGGCGGCTTTGTGTCATCTCACGGGGGCCGAACTCGGCGCGAAAATTCACCTTGCGAAAAGGATTCCCACCGAAAGCGGTCTCGGCGGCGGCAGCTCCGACTCCGCCTCCGCGATTATCGGCCTTGCGAAAATTTACGACTTGAAATTCGACAAAAATACCCAGAAAGCGATTGGCGCCGCCGTGGGCAGCGACGTCCCCTTCTTTTTCGGCACGGGTTGCAGTATTGTCCGGGGAAGGGGCGAAATTATCGAGGATTATTCCGCTCCCGGAGATTACGCTCTGTTTCTGGTCAAACCTCCCTATGGGATGCCGACGGCACGGGCATATTCGCTCGCGAAAAAAGCCTTGACAATTACCGATAGGAAGAGTAATTTTAATACTTTGACTCCGGCGATGGCGACACTGGAACTTTGCCGCCGGGGAAACGACCTCGAAGAAGCTTTTTTGAGCGTTTTTCCCGAAGCGGGGGAAATAAAGAAAAGGCTTATCGGCGCAGGGGCCGAGTATGCCGGGCTTACAGGAAGCGGAAGCGCCTTTTTCGGTTTGTTCGAAGACATGAATTCGGCCACGCGCGCCGGGCACAAATTCCGGGATATGTGGCGAACAGCTGTCGAGCCTGTCGATATTCGGAATTGACAAAGGAATTACCGGCGGGACGAAAATAGTTTTTTTAAATATTTTATCGCCCGCGACCGTTCCAATTGAGACGGCGCCGGTTTTGCGTTCACCGCTTCTATATTACTGGGGTGTAGCCAAGCGGCAAGGCAACGGGTTTTGGTCCCGTCATTCGGAGGTTCGACTCCTCCCACCCCAGAATTTATCGGAGTAGCTGGAATAATATAATGAAGAATCTCAAACTGATAATCGGAAGAGCAAATCCCCAGCTTGGACTCGATATATCCCGTCACCTCGGGGTCGAGCCATGCAAAACCACACTCAAGAATTTCAACGACGGCGAGATACGTTTCAAAATCGAGGAGAATATCAGGGGAACGGATGTCTTCATTGTCCAGCCAACTTTTCCCCCCGCCGAGAATATCCTCGAACTTCTCATAATGATAGACGCTGTCCGCCGCGCCAGTTCGAAAAGAATTACCGCGGTAATACCATATTATGGATACGCCCGTCAGGACAGGAAGGACGAGCCGAGGGTATCGATTTCGAGTAAGCTTGTTGCCAATATAATAACCAGCGCGGGCGCGGACCGGATTTTGACAATGGATTTGCACGCCCCGCAGATACAAGGCTTTTTCGATATCCCAACCGACCAGCTTGTTTCCACGCTGCTTTTCAAGAGATATATCGAGCATGAGATACTTTCGGACCTCGATGAAGAAGAGCGCAAAAATGTCGTTATCGTAAGCCCCGATATCGGCGGGGTAAAAAGGGCGGAAGGGATAGCTAAAAGGCTCGATTTGAAGATCGCTATCGTGTATAAGCGCCGCAAAAAAGACACAAATCAGCCGGAAGCGCTGAAAGTTGTCGGGGATATTTCGGGCAAGGTGGCGATCCTTCTCGACGATATAATAGACACTGCGGGCACGATGCAGGAGGCCTGTAAATTGCTCAAACGGGAAGGCGCCCGCAAAGTATATATTTGTGCGACACATCCACTTCTCTCGGGGCCGGCGCTCGAGCGCCTCGACAACACACCTATAGACCGTCTCACAGTCACGGACACGATCCCCCTTCCGGAAGAAAAAAGACGGGATTATATCAAGATTATCCCAACCGGCAGCTTTTTTGCTATGGCTATTCATAACTTACATTTTGAGAAATCGGTCGCGATCCTTCTCGACGAGAAGGCCTCGCTCGAATTATGGGAAAAACCTAATTAAGGAGATAGAAAATGGAAATTTTACAACTAAAGGTTGAAGAGAGGGATAACTTCGGAAAGGGGCCGTCCAAGAGGATTCGCCTCGAGGGCCTTGTGCCGGGAGTTATCTACGGCCGGGAAATGCAGCCGCGCCACGTATTGGTATCCGAGCATGAGATATCGACGCTTGTCCGCCGGACGGGGGAACACTCCCTTGTCGAGGTGACTATCGGCTCCGACAAACCCGAACTGGCGATCTTTGCCGATATTCAGCATCATCCGGTTACAGACCGTATCCTGCATATCGATTTTAAAACTATCAAGCGCGGTCAGGCTATCGAGGTGCCGGTGGATATCGAGTTTGTCGGCGAGGCGGTTGGAGCGAAGGAAGGAGGCATGTTCATGGCCAACCTTTATCAATTGACTATCAAGGCCGTGCCGATGAAAATACCTTCCAGTATCGTGGTGGACATCACAGAACTCGATCTCGAACATGCTATGCATGTGAGCGATGTGGTTGTCGGCGAGGATATGGAAATAATGGACGATCCTGATCTTACGATTGCCTCTATTGTTATGCCCAGAATCGTTATCGAAGAAGAGGTCGAAGAGGAAGAGGTTCCGGAAGAGGGGGCAGAGGAAGGCGCCGAAGAAGAGAAGGAAGATTCCGCAAAGAAAACAGAATCCGGAGAGAAGGGCTGATATGCGAAGCGTTCGTAATGCCTTATCATTATTCTGGATTCTATTCTTAGTGTTTGGACTACATGCACAGAATATCCCGCCGGAACTACAGCGGCAATACGAACGCTATCTTTCCAGAGAGCATTTCCAACCGGAATCGGGCGAAATACCCGGATATAAAACGCCGGATATCTATGAGGAAACCGATTCCTTCCTGTTCGAGCAGAAAGAAGGGGAACGCCTGGAAATTACCGAAGAACGGAAGGAAGAGGTTACTTTTTACGAGTTTATTGTTGTCGAAGGGGATACCGTTCAAAAGATATTGAAGGCCGCTCCGATGGAACTCGAATTTTTCGGCGCGGATTTTTTCGAGGGAACCGCAGATCTTCCGAGAACCGGCGCTCCGGTCGCAGGCAGCTACAAATTACGTCAGGGAGATAATCTGCTAGTTAACCTGTGGGGCAGCGTCGATTACGAATACAATCTGACTATCGACCGGGAGGGAAAGGTTTTTATCCCCAAAGCCGGAACTCTCGCGTTGTCCGGTTATACGCTCGACCGTGCTTCGGAATTGATCCAAGCCACTTTGTCCCGTATATACAGCGATTTCGAGGTCGATGTTACTCTGGCGAAGATCAGGGGGATCACGGTTTTTGTGGTCGGCGAGGTCAATGCGCCCGGAGTTTATTCTCTTTCCGGTCTTGGCCATGTTATCGACGCTCTCGTTGCGGCTACAGGCCCGAATGAATTCGGGTCATATAGGAATATTACCGTTTATCGCAACGCCAGACCGGTTGCAAAATTCGACCTTTACGATTTTATCCTCGATGGCGCAACTTCCGGTAATATCCAGCTTGCTAACGGCGATGTTGTCTCTATTCCGAGGCTCGGCTCTACTGTAAAAATAAGAGGAAAGGTCAGAAGACCCGCTATATATGAAATCGAGGATTCGACCACGCTGGCGGGAGTTATCGAACTCGCCGGCGGGGTGCTTCCCGATGCCCATACCGGTGCGGTCATGGTTGACAGGATCGAAGATGGCCTTCATAAGGTGGTGACCTTCGATCTGGCGGATAGTATTAAGGCCCATAAACTTGCATGTTCCGGCGACGATTTTTCAATATTCTCCATCGACAAGTATAGGACGAATCTGGTTTTCCTCGAGGGCCAGGTAGTTCAAGCGGGGGCGTTCGAATTGGAAGATTCGATGAGGGTATCGGACCTTCTTATGGGCGGAGATCAATTGCTCCCGGATGCCTATAAAGAACGTGCAGATCTGATCCGCATGCTGGCGGACCGTATAAGGGAGATTATTCCCGTGGACCTCGAACTTGCCCTCGCCGGGCGGGGGGAGGCGGAAGACCTAATCCTTAGGAGCGAAGATCTGCTCGTAATTTACAGTATTTGGGATGTTGAAGAGAGGGATGTCATCTCGATATATGGAGCAGTGAGACGACCGGGTGAGTTCGAGTTATTCCGTAATATGAGAGTTTCCGATCTCGTTTTCGAATCGGGAGGTTTGATTGAAAGCGCCTTCCGCGAAAAAGCGGAACTTGCTCGTATCAACCCCGGAGAACCCGCCGAGGTTGTTGAAATCGATCTTATCGAGGCTGTTACAAATCCGGGCGGCCCGAAGGACATACTTCTTCAACCTTACGATATATTGTTTATCAGGGATATTCCCGGCTGGAAATTGCAGGATATTGTTACAATAGATGGTGAGGTTCGATTCCCCGGCAAATATGCTCTGATCCAGCAGAACGAAAGACTATCGCATCTAATCGAACGTGCCGGCGGTTTTACACCCGAGGCTTTTCTAAACGGCGCGGTCTTTCTCAGGCCGAAACTTACCGTGGATATCGAGGGAAGAAACTTGCATTATGTGGTGCAGCAGACCCAGGAAGCAATTCTCGATTCCGTCGGTAAAATAGTCCCCGCACCGTATCTGTTCAGATACGATCCGGAGCAACTCGCCCGGATTATAATAGATATGGATAGAGTAGTCAAGGGAGTTCCGGAGGATGACATTATTCTCGAGAATGAAGATTCTATATATGTGCCCAAAATACCCACGGGAGTCACGATTGTGGGTATGGTCGCTTCAAATGGCACAATTCACTGGCTGCCGGGGAAACGTGTGAACTACTATATCCAGCGGGCCGGGGGATTTACACGTAACGCCGATACCGGAGGAATTAGGCTGGTCAAAGCCAACGGTAAAGTTGTGAAGGTTTCGCTCAGATCGAGCGGAGTGGAACCCGGAGACGCGATTATTGTTCCGCAGCAGCTCAAACGGAAAACCGACTGGATGTCCATTGTCAATCAGACAGTCTCTGTTCTCAGCGGTCTTGCAACAACGCTTTATATAATTCTTAAATTATAATATGGATGATTTACGGCAGGAAATGAATTCAAGGTTCAACCAGTATCTTCGACTTCTTGTTAGAAGAAGGCGGATCTTTTATCTAACCGTCGGATTGCCGCTCATATTTTCGATAGTGTTCGTCGCAGTTGCCCGACCTTCTTATAAGGCCGTTGGAAGAATATTGCCCACAAGCGATTCAGCGAATATAGGTGTTATGGGATTTTTATCCGGGTTGCTTGGCCAGCAAGGCATGAGCAGCGTTGACGGCGTCCCGAGTTCTTTTCTTTATGTCGATATTCTCAATTCCAGAACCGTTCTTGGAAATGTTATGTCCGCCGAATATACATATAATAAACGCGGGAAACATGTAAAGGCAGACCTTTATTCGATATTCAAATTGCCGAGGACGGTGGAATCTATCGAAGATTTCCGTGAGAAGGTCTCCGCGAAGATGAATCTGGAAAACGGTATGATAAAGGTCACGGCAACTGCCCCTAAGCCGGAACTGGCCTCCCAGATTGTGAATGTCTGGCTTCGCGAACTCGGTAATTTCAACCAAAATATAAGGGTTACACAAGCTGGAGAGAACCTAAAATATATCGAGGAGCGTCTTGAGAGAGCGAGAGCGGAACATCAGGTAATCTCCGATTCGCTGGTCGAGTTCCTGAATGCAAACAGGGGTTATCCCGATGCCGCCACTCCAGAGGTTAAGGCGGAAGTCGACCGGTTAGAGAGCAATGTGAATATCAAGGATCAGGTGCGGATACTTCTCTCCGAGCAATATGAGATGGCCAGACTCACAAAACAAAAGACCACTCCGGTAGTATCGATACTCGATACCGCGATTCCACCCTCCGAGAAGGATGGCCCAAATAGAATACCGATATTCATAATATCGCTGGCCTTTTGCTGTGTTGTAATGGTTATCAGCCTGACCATCCTCGAAGCTCGAAGCCCCACTCCTGTTGATATGCCGGTAACATGGGCCGAGATACGCGGAGCTTTGAAAAAGGATTGGAGACTTATCGTCTCGGTATTCAGGAGAAGGGCTTGAGAGAAAACGCGGCAAATGTTGAGACGAATACGCCCCGAATGGTCTACATCGGGGTGTTTGTTTGGGCTTTGACAGCGGCTTTTATTATAGTTTGGCCCAATCCGAGAATAATTTTGCCCTTTTTTGCGTTGACCGGAGCGCTCCTCATCGTTTTTCCGTTGAGAACCGCGCTCTTTACTATAGTTATCGTTATTCTATCATACGATTCATATACATCAAGCGTTAAACTTTTTTCGCGCAATGTTTATTTGCTCGAGTTTGTTTTTGTATTTCTAATTGCAATTTTTACGATAGAAATGATCACCGGTCGATTGAAGCTCACTGTATCGCCCACATTGATCCTTTTCTGCGTTTTTCTGCTTAGCTCATTTTTACAGTTTTATCGGGGGATTGTTTTGGGGAATGATCTCTCCCTTGTCCGAACCTCTATGCGTTCTTTGATGTTCTATTTTCTTGCTTTACCGGTCGCAATGTTCTTTTCGGGGGGTGGGTCGATAAGGAAATTCATCAATATAACGATTGTAGGCTGGGCTGCCGCCGTGGCCTATTACCTGCTTGAGTATTCGGGAATTATACTATCGACTCAGGTTTCGGTGACCGGAAGACTGGTTTCTCCGCCGGCAATGAACGCTATTGGCTTTATACCACTGCTCATATTAATTATGCTGGAAACCGGGAATGAAAAACCTGCATGGGAGAAGATGGCATTTCTCTTTCTGATCCTCGCCAGCTTTGTTGTAATAACACTCACTCAATACCGCACAATGGTTGTGAATCTTCTAATAGAATTTACGTTACTTTTCATTCTTCATATAAGATACTATTCCCGGAGAAAAGGAACTACAGTAATAAAAAATACTTTTGTTTTGCTTGTTATTGGGTTGATCGGTGTTTTTGTTCTCAGGGGTTTTCTTAGCGAGAAGACGGATTTAGTTTTCTTTAATATCCTGACTCGTATAAAATCCCTTGCTATGCTGCGTCAGGACCTGGCGTTAATTGCCCGTTTTCGACAGGTTCTCGAGACGATTGAACTGGTTAAGGGAAATTGGCTATTAGGCAGAGGGCTGGGTCTGGAATGGCATTCCCTGTATTTTTGGGGATGGACTAAGATCGATAATGTTTATTTTAATATTATAGGTCATCAGGGGCTGGTCGGCCTGTCGATCTATCTGTCGATATATGCACTGTGGTTACAGCGCTCGATTAGACTTCTTCTGAATAAGGCAAGGATCGAGGATAGCGTTATCCGGGCCTTCGTTTTTACCCAACCAGCAGTGATTGTAGCGATGTTGGCAAACGGGTTCACCTCCGCAAATTACTATACTTTTCCGGTGGACTTCTGCCTACTTATTTTCTGGGCGATGACCACCGAGCATATTTATAGGAAAGTGCTGATTGATCCACCGGTAAAAGCGGCGGAACAAGAATTAAAAGTGTAAATGATACGGTTTTACAAAATGTATGAACCAATTATTGCGATTATTGCAATTGCACAGATAACCGCGTTTTTCTTTTATCTCGCGGTTTTCTGACAATTCACTTACGACATGAACAGAAGGGGGATCGCCTTTGGGCCGGGCAGGTGTTTTCACTTGTTTATCTCCGATAATATAAACATCCCGTAGGAAAGGCGCTATTTTTCGAGTGAGTCCATCCGATACAAATGAAGTTTCCGAGCTGAACCGACGGGCATACCGCGGCGGAACCGCAATGATCGCGGGCAAGATATTGAATCAGATCATTGCCTTCGGCGTGGTCTGGCTGCAAGTACACTATCTTTCCGTTTGGGCCTACGGCGTATTCGAGATGTTCATGGGCACTTTTTTTTATATTGCGACCCTGGGCAATTTTGGCGTTTTGGATATTGCCAGAAGATTCCTGCCCGAGTTTGCGGAGAAAGAAAACCGGTATTCCATCTCTATCACAGTCAGGGCCTTGCTCATTGTCCGATTTATGGCCGCGGCATTTTTTGTGATTCTAATGGTTCTTTGTTTCGACAAAATTGGCCCCATATTAAACATAGCAGAATACAAATCCGCTTTCACCTTATTCGCCATCGGCGTCCTGATAACAATGGAAGCGACCCTCTTGAGTTACATATACTGGGCGCTTCTGAAGCAAGCAAAATATGTCTTAGTTTTTTCGATTTATAACATCTTCCGTCTTGTAGCCTTCTATTTTGCCCTGAGTTCCGGCGGAGGTCTGGTGGCGGCCCTCGCGGTGGACGCCCTCAGCCAACTGGTGCTTTTTCTGGGGTTGTATATTCCTTTCTCGACCGAATACGGGCTGACCCGACCGGCGGAATATAAGCCTATTCCCGTGAAAAGGATGATCCATTACGGCGCCTACATGTATCTCGGCAACCTCGGCCATCTGTTTTTCAACACAACCACGGATCTCTATGTTATCTCCGCTTTTATGGGAAAGATCGCCCTCGGATACTATTCGTTCGCTGTAAAAATAAGCATGGCCGCAAATAAATGGATGCCGGATAAACTCGTCGGTTCCGTTATCGAGACGGTCTTATATCGTGACTATACGCGCCGCAATTCTTCGGAGGCTTTGCCGGAGCAGTTTTCAAAGATCGTCGGCGCTCTGACCTTTTTCATTATTCCGACAGCAGTTTTTCTGATCGCTTTTCACGAACCGCTGATCCGGTATATTTTCGACCCAAAATTCCTTCCGGCGGGAGGAATTCTTGCGGGGCTTGCCATTGTTTTTGCAATATCTGCGATTCGTTTTCCCCTCGTTTTGATTGCAACCGCAAAAGAAAAGGTCAAATTACTTTTTGCAGCTCAGGCCATTTTTGCCGTTTATAATCTGGTGGCCGATATTCTTCTGGTTCCGATATGGGGACTCTGGGGCGCCGTAATTGCCACGGGAAGTTCGATGGTTTTTCTTATCGCCACGCTTTGGATCGGACTCGACAGAACCGTTCCCCTCCGTGTGGAGGCCGGGATTATTATCAGGGTCTTAATAAACTCTGCCATTATGGGCCTGTTCTTTTATTTTATAAAATCGAGTGTGCACTCGGCTGGGACTTTTTTTATTGCTTTCGCCGTTGGTGGCGCGCTATATCTGCTTTTAAGTTATATCAATTGCCCATTCGACAAAGAACTCTTAAGAAAGGTCTGGGCTGTAATTAAGGGCTTAAGATCGAGGAATAACACGCCGGAGTGATCCGTCAGATGTAAAGTTGACGGTTAGCGCTCTCGTTTTCCAAAGATCTTATTCATAAAAAAATTCAAAAATTGCTTGATAAACACGGAAAAAGGCTTTTTATGATGTAATGTTTATCTCGGTATCTCGGATAAAGAAATGTATCAAGAAAAGAAAATAATAATTACAGGCGCGAAAGGCATGATGGGCTCGGATGTCGTCCCGATCCTTTCCGAAAACTATTCTGTTGTCCCAACAGATAAAGAAGAACTCGATATTACCGATGCCGGGCAGATCGAAGATTGGTTCGACAGAGTTCGACCGGATTGGGTAGTTCACATGGCGGCCCTGACCGACCTGGATTTCTGCGAGGAAAATCCGGACATTGCCCATGAGGTGAACAACGCCGGGACGGAAAAGATCGCCGCGGCCTGCAAAAAGCGCGGGATTGGAATGATCTATATCTCGACCTCGGGAATATTCTCGGGGAAAAAGGATAAACCCTATACGGAGGACGATATTCCGAAACCGGTGAACGTGTATGGACAAAGCAAATACCACGGAGAGTTGGCGGTTCAAAAGATACTCGAGGGCGAGAAGTGGATGATTCTCCGTGCCGGATGGCTTTTTGGCGGCGGCGAAAACGATATCAAATTCGTGGGGAAAATGATCAAACTTGCCAGAACTATTTCAGAAATTTCGGCGGTCGATAATATTTTCGGTTCACCGAATTATACTGTGGACATCGGGCGATTGATATGTTATCTTATTGAAGAAGAAATGAGGGGCGTGTTTCATGTCGGCAACGAAGGTCTTGCAACAAGGCTCGACCTTGCCGAGGCTATTGTCGAGCTTTCGGGCGCCGACTGCACGATTAAACCGGTTCACTCGTCCGTATTTCCGACGAAGGCGCCGCGTCCGCCGATGGAGGCGATAGTAAATTCGCGGCTCTTGAGGATAGGCTACGAAATGCGCCCGTGGCGCGAAGCGTTGAAAGATTATATCGAGCGGCTCAGATGAGAATTGCAATTCTTGGAATAAGGGGAATTCCCGCATCATACGGCGGTTTTGAAACGAACGCCGAGATAACGGCCAAATCTTTGGTCGAGCTTGGCCACGAAGTCGTTGTCTATTGCCGGGGACGGCGAGGGGGACGCTCGCGAACATGGGAAGGTGTTAAGCTGACATACCTGCCATCGATAGAGTCCAGAAACCTATCCACGATAAGCCATACAACACTCTCCGCACTGCACGCCCTCTTCCGCCGATTCGATGTCATACACATGTATAATGTCGGCAATTCCCATCTGATCCCGCTCCTTCGCCTGTTCGGCAAGCGTGTGATTATTTCCGTGGACGGTGTCGAGTGGCGCAGAAAGAAGTTCGGTGTTTTCGGCAGTATGTGGATGCATATCTCGGAGCGTTTTGCGCTATGGTTCTCCAACGGCATCGTTGTGGACTCGCTCAAGGTGGGCGAATACTACAAGAACCAATACGATTCCGAGACGGTGTATATTCCTTATGGCAGCAGTCTCCTCGATAACGGCGATCACGCGGATATGCTGAAAAAATTCGGACTCGAACCGAAAAGATACCTGCTTTTTGTGGGAAGATTTATCCCGGAAAAGGGAGTGGACAAACTTTTGAAGGCTTATGGCGATGTTCGGTCGGATATGCCGCTGGTCGTTGTTGGCGATAACCCCTATAACCGGAATTATGTCGAATATCTCAAGAGGATGGCCCCTCCCGGAGCGATTTTTCCGGGTGCGATATACGGCATGGGTGTCAGCGAATTGTATCGAAATTCCTATTTATTTATCAGCCCCAGCGAACTGGAGGGAACCAGTCCGGCATTGCTCGAGGCCATGGGGGCCGGAACTTGCGTGGTGGTCAACGGCATACCGGAACAGCTCGAGACAATAGGCGATGCCGGCATTCATTACAAAACGAACGACCTGAACGACCTGACCCGGAAGGTTCAGGAGCTTATCGACAACCCGTCTCTGCGGGATTTTTATGCGAAGAAGACCACGGAGAGAGCGAAAAGATATTACCGCTGGGTGGATGTGATTAGCCGATACGAGGCTTTTCTCAAGGAGGTCGCCGGATTGCAGCAGGTTCCCATCAGGCGCAAGGTCGGGATTGAGCTTATGGAGTCGCCAAAAGACCATGCAACGACTTCTAACCCCCTCTGATTGTCGGGTGGAAATGAGATCGCCCGGTTTCTTCTGCAAATATTTCAGATTCAAAGCTCGCTGTGATGCTCTATATATAATATAAGGTAAAGATAAGTCCCGAACTCGAGTTTGGTTTGTATTTTCCGTTTTACTCTATTTAAGAGCCATGAAAAATATCAACATTTTATTAACAATATTTATTTCTCTCTTGACTTTTCTTGCCCTAACCGCAAATGCAGAGACGGGAAGGCTTATGGCCGAGGATTGGCCGGTCCTCGAGGTTTTTCGGGAGCTTGAATTGCGCGGCGAGGTGCCGATCCAGCGCAATGTTTGGCCGGATCGCTCCGGCAAAATTCTCGAAGACCTGCCGAATGATCCTTCCGGCGAGGCCGCTCGTTTCTGGACGGAAGAACTTCGACGTGCGCTTTCCAATGTGGAAATCGCCGCCGATACTGTGCTTCTTATTGCCGAGCCGGGTGTCTGGGGGATACTTAATACCCCCCGCGACACCGACGACCGCCTATATCCAATACTGCGTCTCGGCGGCGGGATGAAAAAAGGCCCGCTGGACGGCTTTGTCTCCTATGTTGTCAATATGCGCTGGGCCAAAGAGGATAACTATCGAGGGCGGCAGTGGGAAGGATTCGCCGGAAGGCCGGATCAGGTCTATCTCCGAATGGACGGCGAGGACTGGGGCGTTCAATTCGGCAAGGATCACATCTCGTGGGCGGAAGGTCTGGTTATCGGGCGCGTCCACGATCCCTTCGAAAGACTCGATTACGAACTCAAGGTCGGGCCTTTCGCCCTGTGTGGTTTTGCGAGCTTTCTCGACCCCCTGAGCATTCAAGAGCCGTCCGGAGACAGCACGGTTGTTCGCTGGGCGAACCGCTATCTTTCCGGCCACCGTCTGGAGTTCATGTCCCCGCATCTGACTATCGCCCTTTACGAGACGATGCTTTATGGCGGGGTTGGCCGCGCGCCGGAGATTATTTATCTTGTGCCGCTCTATTGGTTCCACTCGGAACAATTGAACCGCGGTCTGGACGACAATACTATTATCGGGGGCGATTTTCAGGCGCTTTTCCCGCCCGTAAGGCTCTCTTTCGAGTTCATGGTTGACGATATTCAGGTGGAATCCGCTATCCAGTCCGACGAGGAACCGCCGGAGATAGGCATCGCGGGGCAGCTCGATTGGGGCGCGACCGTTTTTAAAAAATGGCTTACTATTAGCGCACGCTACGAGGGCGTTACAAACTGGACATATAATCAGCACAAACCCTGGAACCGCTATATTTTTATGGACACGCCGCTGGGAAGCGAACTTGGGAACGATGCCGACCGAACATCGTTATCCGCGCAGCTTTATACCGGTCCGTGGGCGATAATCGGGACGCGGGCCTTTTTCCACCGTAAAGGCGAAGGGGATATCTATGCCGACTGGACCGAGCCGTGGATGGATGTCGATGGCGCGTATTCAGAGCCATTTCCCACCGGAATTGTGCAGGAAACTCTCGGATTCAATCTCGACTGGAAAGGCTATTATAATAGGTATGGGTTCTGGAAAATCGGTTTTGAATACGGAAATGTCTCCAATGCGGAACATGTCTCGAAAAAAAAATGTGACTACTGGAAATTGGTTGTAGAGCTAACTGGCTCTCTCAACTTACGAATTGACATTTAATATAATCGCTTGAATGACAATGGGATATAGTGCCATAGATAATCATAAAACAAAGGGAAATCTTGAAACATTTCTTGTTGCAACGAGTTAGGGAAAAAATAAAAAAAAATATTTCTTTTTTTTTTGTTTGACTTATGCAAAAATGCACTTATATTGATATAAGCTTGACTCCCGACACGTTAAAAAAACGGGAGTGTAGAGGAGAGAATGCCTTTCGAGAAGCGTGGTAGAAAAATTTAAAGAATGGCGTAAATGTAAAGAAGACGTTTATTTTCAGGGAGAAAAAAAAGGACTTGACAGAATAGGTTTCATATCCTATTTTAAGCCAAACCTGCCGGAATGGCGGCAGTGCGTTTATTTGTATGGGCGATGATTGTGCCGCGCTTTGTATTGCAGAGCGTTTTATGGAACTTTAATTTGGAAGTTTAAAAAAAATGGAAGTTAGAAAAAATAAAAATAAAGGAAATTCTAAATCGCACATTCATGTGAGAGGGTTTCTAAAAACACTAAAAAAAGGAAAGGAGAAGGGCGTTATGGGAAAAAACACCGTATTTGCAGCCCTACTGCTTGGACTACTAATCTCTACCGGCGCGATTTTGGCGCAGGGAGGGAGTGGCAGCGACTGGCAGTACTGCAACGCCTTCAACATTGTCGAACCTGATGGGACTCCTGGGGGTCCCGTGTATGGACACGACATTCCGTCCTGGTACACTACTGACTACTCGACCGTGAGCAGTTTTACTCCCGCGACGACATGGCGGCGCGCGAGCTATGAACTGAACCCGGCGGGGGAAGAAGTTCCGGTGCGCATTAGCCACGAAAATGTGGTTCTCCGTCTGGATCTTCTCTCTGGAACTGATAACGTCGAGTTGAGAGGCGTTAGACTAACCCTTTTCGGTTCGCGTGACTTCGATCCGAACGAGGATTTCGCACCGATTCACCCCGAATCGACGGCGATTCACTACGATGTTGATGTGACCGAGTCCGACACCCTTACCGGTGTCCAGTTCTATATCGACAAGGGCGTTTCCGCGCTCTCCGATGTGGATATTCTCGACCGCATCGATATTATGGGTATTGCCGAACAGCTCATTATCGACACTCTCATTCAGCCGAGGGACACTTACGATCCTTCGAGCCCCTCGCACACCGAGGACACCTTGCTCGAGGCCAACAAGTGGACGCTTGTTTCAACCGCGCCCGGCACAGGCTGGAAAACATGGGAAGCGACCTTCTATTTCGAGGACGCTATTAACATTCCGTATGAGGCCACTTTCAACAGTGCGCTCTATGGACTCCCATTCTACCGCATCTGGATCGCACTTCAGATGGCGGGATGCCATGAGTGCTATGGTGTGGAAGGAGAACTCGGCGGCATCGAGGGTATCTCGAACTCCGACTCGTTCTATGTCGAGATCGAAGAACGCGGCGACCTGATTTGCTACCGCTACAATCCGCCTATTATCGACCTCGTGGACATGACCTCCACTCTGACCGACGTTCTACGCGGCAACCCGTATCCCGATCCCTCCACTGCCGCCCGCTGGGCACGTAGCGAGATGATCAAGGGTTGGGACGAGATTCCTCCGTTCATTCAGCAGCTTTGGCCCAGGAATCTTATTTCCACAAATGACTGGTATTCGGACAGCGTTCTTTGCGGCGAGATCAACGATTCGATCTTCACAGCAGACGAAGAACAGCCGATTTCCGTAACCACTCAAGACTTCGGAACTTGTGTGGACACAGCATTTATGGAGATTCGCTACATCAACGACGAGTTTATGCATACTTCCCCGGGAACGAATTTCTGGGGCCGTATTGACTCAATCGTCTGGACAAATCCGCTCGAATACGCCTATGACGACACCAACGGCGGCAACGAGACCGGTTGGCTGTGGCAATACAAGCATTGCTACAACAACGGCACGGGTTGGGGAACCACCGGCTGGACTACGCTGAGCAATGCTCACAGCGAGGCCTACGCCACATGGATCCATCCCCAGTGCGGAACCGACTCTTTCGTCGTTATGGTCGGCAACGACAGCACAATGTCAAGACTGCCTGTGTTCGAAGACGGCGCTTATGTGCAGGTAACATTCCGTTGCTTCAGCCGCACGAACAATTTCAGGTATGACTACGGCTGGACGCTTTCACCGGGCGTGATGAACGACACGGTCTGGACGTTCAAAGTTGACCTTTCCGGTCCGAACGCAGAACTGGATTGTCCTTCCCCCGAAGGCCATGACAACGAGACCCGTGAGTTCTCCGGCGCAAATGTCCGCCGCGACTACATCGAAGGCCAGTGGAAATACTGGCGCTGGCTCGCGGACAGCCTGCCGACTCTTCGTCTCGATGTCTATGACGACTACCACGCCGTCCACGACCACGACAACCACGGTATAAGCACATGGGCTGGCGGTGTCGGTGGTTCCGGTATCAACTGGCGCGACTTCGAGATTACCTTTGCAATCGAGCATTGCAATGGCGATTGGGACACCATTATAGTCAACGAGAACGATGTGAACTTTGGTGTCTGGATCGACGAAGAGAACAACGGCTACAATGCCCGGATGTTCATCAACTTCGAGGAACTTGTTATTTACCATCCCGGTTGGGCTGGTCTTGTTCCGTTCGCGTCCGGGGATTTTATTTATGTTCTTCTAACCGAGTTGGTCGACGATCCGGACTACGGGCAGCGCTGGGAACAGTGCATGCTCGGCGACTGGACGACTGTTCCGCCATACTGGAACGATCCCTACTGGGTGATCGACCCGCATCCGTCGGGTTCATGGGGTATTAGCGAAGGCGCCGATGGTAACTACGGCACCCGCAATACACAAGACGACCATGTTCCGGTTATGTGGGAATCCGTGGGAATCTGCCCCTACTATACTGAATACGCGTATGACACACTCGGTATTCTCCGTATAGACCTCGAAGGCCCGACTGCGCCGGATACATTCTTCTATCCGCCTCACCAGTGGGTTACTTCCGACAGCTTCCAGATCATCACTCTGAACATATACGATCAGATTGCCTGCTCTATGTTCGATCTCGATGTCGAAGATCTTCTTATCGAACGTGTTTCCGGTATCTATTCCGGAAGCTACGATGAAGAAGCGCGCCTCTGCATGAACCTCAAGGTTCGCGGTTGCGACGGAAGCTGGCATCCTTATTATCACACTCTGCCGAGCGGGAGCATTCCCGACGGTCGTAACTTCTGCGTGGGCGAGCCTGACGCTGTCGGTCTCAATCTCACCAAGAAGTGGAACGAATGGGGTCTTCGTGTTACTTACGATCCCTATCGCACCGACACCGACGAGGCTCATTTCCGTCCCGGCGACAAAGTTTGTGTGACAGTCTATGCCTGGGATAACGCCATCACCGATTGCCAGTCCGAACCGGGAACTGCCGGTCCGGTATCTGGCTGGGATGACGACAACGACCCCTGGACGCCGGCCGAGTTCGACTCTGCAGGCTGGTCGCTGTGGTGTTCCGATGGTTCACTCTCCCACTTTGTGGACTTCGAGGTTCCGAGCCGCAACAGCGGTTACGATAGACTGGACCCGGACTACCTATATTATACACATCAGCATATCGCACGCTGGACCTTCTTCGTGGATTGTCATCCGCCCATCTTCACGGGCGCGGATATGTCGCAGGTTTGCAACGACACGATGTATCTGTATTTCCACGATGTTTCGGCCAACGTTCACGGTATGTATTGCGATGAGTGGATCGCCAATATTGGCGTTTCTCACACCGAACTCGTAGAGGGCGCCGACCTTCTGCTAATCTTCACCGATACGATGACCGTCCCCGGCGTAACATTCGTCGATACGATCATATATCAGGATCTGAAGCTAAGCGGCGGCGCTTATCCGATGGATGTTCATGTGGCTTATCACAATATTCCCGGTCGTGAATATCAGTATTATTACGCCGAACTCATCAAGGATATCGACGATGACCGCGGCGCCTATCTGATGCTCTATGGCGACGGTTCCGAAGCCACGTGTAATTTCTTCCAGCCCTACGATGAGATCATCTGGGAACTTTATGCAGGCGACAGCCCGGACGTTCCTTGGTATCCGGCTACCGAGCGCACTGTGTCCGGTGGACGCACCTATCGCTGGTGGCATTCCTTCGATTCGTGGAGTAACCCCGGCACGTGGTTCATGGGCTGGCGTTACGGCGCTCACGATTATACCGACATCAATGTGGATACGCTGGATTGGACCTTCTGGCTGGATACGACCTTCTGGCTGGATACGACCTACGACAATTATGAGAACCCGAACTGGGATCTTATTCAGGTCGATACCTTCCAGATATTCTCGCAGACCTGGCTCAAGAACGTAAGCTGGTACAACGACGAGGCCTACGATGCGTTCATGGTTCCGCCACATTCCTATAATTACCCGCCCGATTTGAAGGGTGATTATACCAATGTCTGGTTTAATTGGATGGGTCGTTATCGCAACATGACCCCGGGCGGCATGGATCCGGTTCTTCTTTGGGAAGACGGCGAACTCGAAGCCTATTCCTTAATGGAAAGCCACGACCCGTATGTGGACTTCTGGGTTAACGATCTGAACTTCATCGTTGCCGACATTTATACCTGCACCGATTCTATTATCTGGGAGTGCCTTGTTGGCTCCGATCCGGATGAGGATACATTGAGATTCCGCGTTCCTCGCGTGAATATCGATGTCTATGACGCAGAAGATGAGCTGGTTTGGTCGCTCGAGGAATACTACGACTGCCATTGCAGTCCCTGCTTCCTCAGCTACTATCCGTCGCGCACCGCCTGTGTCGATTGGGGCAGATTGCACATCGGCCCGATCGATCAGACCGAACAGTGGCTCTACACGATCCGCAGGATCGATACTCTCGAGATCGAGCCGGAACTCATTACCGACACGATTATTGGCTGGCAGCATCTCGACCATATCGTCGTGAACCTCGAGTTCAATGTTCGCGAGCCGAATCACTTCCTGCACGATACACTGTTCACGAAGTATAACTTCAAATGGGATTACACTGTCGATATGCAGGCGCCGACCGCGATATTCCGCGATCCCGACGCCACGACCGGCTACAATGAGGTCAACTGTAACCTCATCCACGACTCGAACCACGACATTAGGTTGAGGCTCGAGAGCATCGTCGATGTCAATGTGGGTTGTGCCCCCGGCACGCTGAATGCCCCGACGTGGACGACACAGTGGCCGATCCCGGCAGTCGATCCGACATCGGACTTCGTGATTTACGAGTTAGGCACGATGCCTCCGGTAGATGCCGAGATGGTTTGGAACCCGGCATCGCACTACATCTGGTCTAACGAGATGTTCGTTATCGAGAACTGTGCTCCCGAGGATCAGGTCGCCGATACGATGACCATCGGAATCCCCGGCATCGACATATACCACGGTCTGGATCGTTCCGGCCCCGGTATCCCAGTGCCGATGGAGACACATCTCGACAGGGACACGATCTTCGTCGCGGACAGCGTCTATGCCGCAGCGATCATTCAGGACCGCCTCGGTAACTGGGCGCTCAAGACCAGCCGCAAGGTCGGTCTCGACAACGGTCTTCCCGAAGTCAAGGGTTTTGCCCTTTCTACGATGGCTATCGATACAGTTGGATTCGACTCTCTCGGAGTTCCGATCCTTGGCGATACCTATCTGTATAACTGGAATGAAGACCTATTCAAACTTCCGTGGATGGTTCCCGATCAGGACAGCCTCGTCGGAATATTCAACTTCGTGCCCGTTTGCACCGTGTATGTTCGTTTATGGTTCAACGACAACATGGATATGCGCGAAGCCGATCACCTTTACGGCCATATCGTTAGGTTTAAGCCTTTCGGTTGGACGCACTGGTTCCCGATTCTCCCGCTGGAGACAGTCGGCGGCGGCCCAACGGGTCTCCATTATCCGCTGTCCCAGTATTACGTGGACTACAGCGATATCTCCGGCGTTATGCCGACATCTCGCCCGGGCGCCGATAGCGAAGTCGGCGACGAGTCCATGGAAACTCCCGGCGGTGTCGAATCGCTCGACTACGGTTGGAACAGCGACCGCGAGTGGATCGGATACATGGTTATCGCCGGCGCAGGCGCAATGGACGGTATCGGAACACTCAGGATACAGGGATTCGATGATAACGCAGGCAACTACATGATGCCAATCGAATTCCCGCTCCGTGTCGTAACCGGCGATCCGGAATTCGTCACTCTCAGTTGGCCGGGGATGGACACACTGGATGTCGAACATCTCGATCCGTGGAGCGGCATGCCGGACGATCAACTGGTTCTCACCGGCTGGTCGACCTCCGATCCGCTTCTTGGCGATTCTACTCGCTGCTCATTCGAGCTGGACGATGCTCGTGAGCACTCGATTACCTCATACTGGGATAATCAGCTTGCGGAGACCGACTCCGTTCGCTTCCTGATTTGGTGGCACGAAGATCCGTGGGTTGCTGGAACTACCTTCACCTACGATTTCACGTATCACTGGCTCGAAGATAATATGTATTCAGGAACCATCTCGATCTACGGTAATACTACCTGGGTCAGTATTCCGACTGACGATATCGACCTGCTCCACGAGTATTATACGACTCTTGGCGGCGCGCCGAGCGTGTATGCAAACAACCAGCTTTATGCCACGATCCTGTTCGAGGCGTTCAGCAGGTTCCGCCCGACGAACCCTTACATCGCCGATACTCTGTGGAACGTTCGTATCGATAACCACAGACCGAATCCGGAGCTTTCCGAAGTTTCCGGCGGTCAAATACTGCACAACCATCACACCGTTCTTCCCTTCGGTTCGACCAAGCTGAAGATATGCTGGGCCGAAGACGAAGTTGAACAGTGGGATAAGATGTCGATTTGGCTGCATAACCTTATCGACGATGCTAATTACATGCTGTATCCTGTTGGCGGCATG
>DAOWNU010000113.1 GCA_030642425.1 bacterium
GAATCGCAAGAGGAATATGCGAAACACGGCAGGGGACAATCCACCCATGTCGACAACTGCACGCACGGCGCAACAAAATATCGCCAGCATGTATCGAGCCGGTTCGGCGGGCAATAATCGGCGCTGTCCAACGCGATAACGCACAGATCTATCGTATCCCCGCGCGAAAATTCGCTGTCGGGAGTCCACTCGATAAACCACGAACCGCCGTCCCAGCTCACCGCGGTCGTCTCGACAACGCCATCGACTGTGAACACAATAGTTGCGGTGTCCAGACCCGCTATCGAATCGAACAGGTGAAACTCGAAATCGGGCAATATCTCGTCCGAAATGCTGTCCGGCGCGGGGATTATCCCAAAAATCGCAGGCGGCGCCAAATCGACAAAGAAGTTCAGGCACACAATACTGTCGAGCGTGCCGGTGCAAGTGTCCGATACGGCCTCGATACACGCAATTACCGTGTCACCGTTCTCGAAAGTGTCCGGCGCGATAGGTGTAAAGGTCAAAATCGAGTCGCCGTCCCACGAAAGTTCGGGGGCCGAAGTATTATAATGAACGCCATCCACAGTGAAATCGATGGTCGCCCCGTCGATAGCGCCGCAGCAGGGCGAGGCGCATATCGCCCAGACCTCGAACAACATGCCCGCGATCCCGCCGGCGTTGCATCCGAGGATCGTAATCGTATCCACGCCGCCGTGGAAATACGGGGTCAGGTCGAACTCGTGCAACGTGCGCCAGCCGGTCGAACCCCCGCCGGGATTGCCGTGAGTCGTGTCGATATACGTGCCGTTGGCATAGACCGTGCCCTTGTTGTCCACCTGAATTCGTATAAACGCCGAGTCGATGTCCTCGCAATCGGTCTCCACAAGAACGCGGAACCAGTCGCAATGATAGCTCTGAGCCGGATATTCGCTCCAGACCCAGTCGGAGCTGTCCAGATGCACCCAATAGGTTCCCCACGGCGTCGGATCGAGATATATCACGGGTTCCCACGACATCGATGTCGAGTCGAAATATTCCACCGTGCTGTCGCTCGAAACGATTTTCGTGCTTTCGCCGCCGGGGCAGCAACCGATATGCGCCGTAATTATCTGATCCGAGCAGGAAGTTACACTGCTCTCCGCCGGCTCGATAAATTCCGCGCAGACCGCTGTCGTTTCTACATCCTCCGGCCAGAGGCAAAGCCTTTCGAACATCAGCGAAACGACCGGGCTGTCCGGGTCGGCCCAGGTATAGACATAATCGATACAGGGATATTCAGGGCGATTGAAATCGGGCCACTTGCTGCCGCGCGCGTTCGGGAAACGGGCTTGATTGTCGTTCTGAAGAAGAGTGTCCAGATAAGGCGTGCCGCCGAGATCGGAGAAAATGCTGCAAAAAACGCTGTCGTTGTCGTGATAAAAGATGAACACAAAGCCGCTGTCGTCCGCGACGACGTCGCCGGAATAGGAGACGTGCGCGTCCGCGGCGCCATTCCCGAATACTGTGGCTATCGGCGACCAGTTCGATGTCGAGGCCGTGTATTTCCGGTAGCGCACGCTGTCCGGGTTCGACGCGAACGCCGTCATCCACTGCCAGACCGCGTGAAGATTCTCCAGCGAGTCGATGAAAACCGAAGTGAACTCGACCGAGGCTGGAAGGATGTCGAGCGTGTCGTGATTCTCGCCGTTGAAACCGACCCATACGCCGCCGTCTTTCAAGCGGTGGGCGCAATGATAGCGGCTGCTGTAGGTGTTTCGATAGACGATATGCGGCCTTCCGGGAGCATCGACTTCGATAGAGGGCCAGCGCGAGGGCGTTCTGGTGCCGACATCCTCGGAGAACCCCCAGACTCCGAGCGAACGGTCGTAGTGGATATATCGCACGCGCCAGCCCGACGGGCACCCTGTATATGCCACGTGCAAATCGTCGTCCGGGCCGACCGCGATTGCGGGGCAGAAAGCCCCCGGATAGCCGGAATACGCGCAGATCGTTGTTATTGCGGGGTTCGGATATTGCGTATAAAGCAGATTGGCGTTGTTTCCAGATCCGCTGAGATTCCCGCGCCAGACAACGTGCAGCGTGTCATGGCTGTCGATAGCGAGGCTCGGATGGCGATGATCGCCGGGGCTTGTGGATGATATATCGGCCCAGTCCGGCACCCATGTCGCGCCGCCGTCGGCGCTGCGTGCGATATGGACATGATAATGAACGCCATCGTTTGCGGAGTATGCGGCATACAGGTTTCCGCCGGAATCGCGGACAATAGCCCTCTGGTTGTTCAGGCCGGAGGCGGTGGAAGAGACGTATCTCGCGACCCGGACAGGCGCGGCTGAAATGAGTGTAATCAGAAGCGGTATTAATATGTAGATTGTTCTTCTCATTTTAGATACACGACCCTCTTTGAAATTTCATTTCCGTCAATATTGATTTTAATTAGATATACGCCGGAGCCGAGGGATTTTTCGGGCTGCCAGATGTATTCGCGGGTCGTAGGGGCAGGCCCGTGTGCCTGCCCTTCTAATGGGCGACCACATAGGGTCGCCCCTACGGGGATTTCCTCAACCAACCGCCCGTTTATATCGAAAACCTCCACGCGGGAGGGTCTCAGACCCTCCCCTACAGAAATCCTTACCGCAGAATTGAACGGGTTCGGATAGGCGCAAATCGCGATATCCTCCGGCCTCGCGGCGGGCGGATTTTCCTCGATTACCGTGTAACCGAGGGAGTCGGTTTTGATGACAAATACATCAACATTAACGCTATCAGTTAAAGTCAATCCTGCTATCACATAACCTTCGTCAGAAGTCCTTTGAATAGCATACCCTATATCGTCATATATACTACCGTAATTACGACTCCATAATTCGGTCCCATCAGAATCTATCTTAAGAATATAAACGTCACAACGACCTACGCTAAAAGACATCGTAGATCCCGTTATTATATACCCGCCATCGGGACAATTGACCAAAGAATAACCAACTTCGCTATAACATCCGCCATAGTCACGAGTCCATACAGTATCTCCATATTCATCGAATTTGGCGACGTAAACATTAGTATAATGTCCGGTATCGCAAGTAGCTTTTGAACCTGTAATAACAAATCCATTATCCAATGTTCGAGTAATTGATTTACAGGAAAAATAACTACTATCGCTATAAACCCGCTCCCAGATTATATCACCAAATGCATTAACCTTGATAAGATAAATATCAGGAAGACTATCACCCGATGGGTATGAATCTCCTCCGATTATATAACCTCCATCAGAAGTTTGAACGCCAGAGTAACAATAGTCCTCGCTACTACTATCGCCGTAACAATTCGTCCAGACCGTGTCTCCATCGGAATTTAAACGTATAAGGTGGAAATCGTCTGAACCTGTAATTGTATTATAGTAAGACCCGAAAAGTAAGAAACCTCCATCGGAAGCAGTTTCCAAAGAATAAGCATTAAATGGTGAGAACCAGTCATACGTTTTTACCCAAATCGTATCGCCTAAAGTATCCAGCTTTAATAAGCGAATATCGCTATAGCCACCCGACCAATGATATGCTGAAACGATAAAACAACTGTCCGAAGTCTGGATTACTGATTTTCCTCTATCTTCACCGTAATCTCCATGCGCTTGAGTCCATATTGTATCGCCAAATGAGTTCAACCTGAGTAAATATATATCCGAATCCATTCCGATGGAAGGATCTATAACACCGGCGATAATATAGCCATCGTCGAAAGTCTGAACTATTGAACTGCCGTATTCTATACCACTCCCTCCATAAGTCCTCTCCCACCCGGCGAGGGCCGACAGGGCTAAACATAGTAATAGCAATGCGTTAAGACAGAATCTATTTCTCATAATCCCTCCCGTAGCACTCAAAACGAGCGCCTTTGTGACAAATATCATCTCGTAGATGAATAGAATTCGAGCGTTGATGACCATTATTTGCGCGTTGCTGAACAATATCTTCGCGTCGATAAATAGATGACGACCGTCTATGCTTAATATTGTCGCGTCTATAAACAGAATATGACCGTTGATGAACAGTATCGTCGCGTCGAAGAACAATCTCCGCGCGTTTATGTTCATAATCCGAGCGTTTCTTAATAGAATTCGCCCTCTTTTGGATTTGAACGCTCATCTTCTAATCTTTGACGATAAGTTTTCGATACAATATGTCCCTTTTATGTTCATATCTGTTCATATTACTTAACGCGGTCGAGGCGTTTTATTCACTCCGCTCCTTATTTTATCGATTGCGGGATTGTTTTCGAGGGGATCGTCGAAAGGGAGACGCAATTTGCCGGACTCTTTCTCGTAATCGTCCGGTTGACTACGTTTGCGCCGGACTGTCATATAGCAACCGAAGACACCGAGAATTTTATTGAGTGCTTTAATCGAGCCGTAACTTCGACCTGTGAGGATTTTCGCCAGCGTCGTCCGCGACACCCCCGCGAATTTGGCGAGTTCCGACCTCGACAGGTTAGTCTCCTCCATCAAGCATTTAATAAAAGTTGATATTTCACTCATAATCACTCCTATATGAGAAGTTACTTTAAATACAAATTCTCTCGCTCGCCGCCAGCAGAAGGGCGAATGTTATTAGATAGGCTTTGCGCATAGTTTTCTCCTACTTTCTTGCGATCCATATCTTTTTCTCGAGCAAGTCGAAATGGTCTCTATCAGGGTGATATTCGCTCTGCACAATCAGGCGATACTCGGTTTCCGGCCACAACTCCTCTATCATGGTTTTGGGCAAATCGAAGCCTATTCTGAGTGTATCGTTTTTATCGAGATATGTCCTCTTTATATCGTCAAAAAATTCTATCATCGGTTCATGATAAATACCGAGTTCCTCGTTTCCCCGGCATAGCCACACGGTAAACCCTATGCCGAAAAGCGTGTCGCCCGCTAAATCGTTGATAATCACAAACGCAAGCCTGCCTTTTTGCGGTCTTCTATGATAGATTTCGCCATCGATAGTTGTATCCATTGCTTCCAATCCATAGCCTATTCGATATTGGTTACGCTCGTCGAATTTAATTGTGTCCGGCACATCCAGATAATAGGAATACTCCGCATGCCATCCGGAGTCCTTAAGAAGATTGGACCCTCTACAAGGGCATATACTAGTACTCCACCTGTCAGGGATGGGTTCAAGTTCCCCTTTTGGTATTTCAAGCGGATAGCCTTTTGAGTTATCCTGGGCCTCAACGTAATTAGCGAAGCCATACAACAATAACCAAACTAACAACATTGTCTGAAAAGTTTTCATTTCAAATACACCACCCGTTTCGAAATTGTTCCCTCTCCCCGGTCGCTGAGCTTGCGATGTCCTGAGCCTGCCGAAGGGTCGAACCGCGCCCGGACGAGATAGACGCCGCTGCTGTTGGTGGCGTCAGGCGCCCAGATAAATTCGGTTATCGGCGCTCGATGTTCGGCGTTCGGTGTTCCACCTTGACCCCTTGAACCCTCGAACCCTTGAACCCTTTTTCCGTTTATATTGTATATCTCCACTTGAACCCTCGATCCCTCGACCCCTCGAACCCTTATCTTCACCGCCGAATTGAACGGGTTCGGAAACACATTCAGCGACTGTTCTTTCGGTAATCGGGACACTTCCACCCCTTCGTAATTCCCGATAACGAATTCGGACGAATTTTCTGTCGCGATATTTCCAAAGCTGTCCGAGACAAAAAGGCTGAAACTGCCGTGATAACCGGGCCAGGGGTTCGTGCGCCAGAAAAGGGACGTTTCGACGGAAGAAAGACCGGCAACCGTGTCGAAATCCAGCAGGATGACCGAACCGCCGCCCGAAATATTGGCGTCTTCGACATGCCAGAGAAGCTCCACCGTGTCTTCCGCAGCGAACGTGTCCGAAAAATCCGGCGCCGATGGCGAAATCCATTCGAGGCGCGGCGGCGTGTTATCCAGACGGAACGGAGTTGACAAATAAAGCTTTATCTGGCTGTATAACAATAACTTATAGACATAGCCCCGCGCGTAATCCACGACCCAGAGATTCATCCCGTCCCACGCCGCGCCCTCCGCGCCCGTCGCCAGAACGACGTCCCCGGTCGGCACGGTGTGGATTATCGAGTCCATTTCGACATCGATGGCATAGGCGGTGTTGTCGTTGCTGTAGCACCAGAGCAAACCCAATCCCCACGCGAGACCGTCGGCGGAGGTGGCTGGCGGAGACGAACCGAAATTGGGGAAAAACATCGTATCGACGAGCGAAAAATCCGACGTGTCCAGCGAAATAAAGGTTCCGGCGGAGAAACATACCCACAGATGTTCGCCGTCGAAAGCGCAGCCCGCGATATGCATCGAAGTTCCGGGAAGGCTCCACCAATCGCCGCGCACCGTGCTTGATGTGCCGGTCGAAAAATCGAATTCTTTCAGGAGAAGACGCGTGTCTTCGACCCAGAACAGCCTGTCCCCCGCGAAACCCATGTCCGAAGGCCCGATTGTGACCGTGCCCACGTGGATACTGTCGCCC
>DAOWNU010000010.1 GCA_030642425.1 bacterium
AAGAATGAAGGCCACGAAACCGGTCATCAGGGCGAGTTTTGCCCTCGGATCGAGCCGGTGCAGGATCGAATCCCGCTCGATATATCTTCCCGCGATCAGGTTACGCATTGCACTCCATTAGGATTGCTGAAAAAGGTGACCCGCCCCTCTGGATTCCCGCCTTCGCGGGAATGACAATGTGGGGTTGCGCGGGTTTTGACATTTGAGCTTTGGATTTCATTTCGCCACCGGGCGTCCGGTGACATTTGAGCTTTGACCTTTGGGTTTATTGTTTAAATGAACTGGACTAACTAATATTTATTCCATCATTGCTTTTTCGGTAAAAATCAGCAATTTTTAGTTGCAAAAAAATTTTCAGAAAGAAGATATATCAATTTCTCCAATCGATATCCTGCGGGCCCCGCATTGAAGCGGGACCCGCGAGTAAAGGTTATTTGAGTAATATCATCCGGCGGGTCGCGCAGTCTTCACCGGCGGTAATCCTGTAGAAATATACGCCGCTGGGAACGGGCCGCCCATAATCGTCGGTTCCATTCCACACTATTCTGTGGCTTCCGGCGGACAATTCCTTCCCGACAAGAGCCTTGACCTTCTTGCCGAGAAGATCATAAACCTCGAGATCGACATCCGTGCGCTGCGGAATGTCGAATGTTATCATCGTGGCCGGATTGAACGGGTTTGGCGCGTTGGCGTGAAGCGCGAAACATCTCGGCAATTCACCTACGATTACCTTATATATTCCGGGCGCGAGCGCGATCTTATTCTCGACAAGACGACCGCCGATTTGAACGTCCATTCCTTCGGGAATGCCGGAAATCGACACGGTCGCCGGGCCGTTCAACACGAGATCACAGGTTACTCCGCCGCAGAAATACGCCTCCGAGACCCTCCAGTCCTCGACTGAAATCCACGCTTCGGGAACCGAACCATCCACCGAAGGCGGCATCGGCTTGAACCAATCCGTATTCGCCGCGCCCAGCTTCAAGTTCACTTCGGCATCGTCGAACTCGATATCGAGCGATCCCTCGAAATCCGTGCCGGGAACAACCGATTTCCTTCCGGAAAGACCGGGAACTTCGAGCGTCGCGTTTATGTTCGTCGCCACAAAGTATCCCTTTCCGGGGTCGAGTTCGTTGGTCGGCAGGTAGATATCGGTATGCACATCGTAATAATAGGCATTCTCCGGCGCGCCGATTATCGCCCCGGGCGGGCTTGTTGTTGGCGAAGAGAAATTCACCGTCTCGAATGTGGCTCCGATAAGGTTCCAGCCGCGGATCAATCCATAAGTGTAGCTTTCCACCGGCTGACCCCAGAGCGTGTAATGCTCCTCCGTAATCGAAAGAAGGACATACCCGACTCCCGGATCGATAGTCGTCGCCGCGGTCCAGCCCTGCGTTTCGGCGTCGAAGTAATAGACCGAAAGCGCGGCGGGATACACCTCGCCCGGAGTATTACCGACTGCGGTTGGAACGATGGGCAGCGAGACCATATTCCAGCCCGGATAGAGGTCGATATTAAATGGAGACTCGCCCGTTCGGCGATATACTATAGTAAGGGTATCGTGCGGTTCGTAGAAATGAACGGACGACGTTTTCATATCGATATCGCCATCGAGATAGAGGCTTCCCATAACCTGCAGCGTGTCCTCGTCGCGGAATTCCCACTCGACCTTACCGGCGGAATCGCCCACGGGGATATGCCAGATAACGATATCGGAGAAGGCGCTGCGCACGTCGCCGTCGAGCCGAGGATTGGCGGGATCGAGATCGGCGACGTCGCTGTATGGATCGAGCCATGATGCCGGCGGGTCGCTGAGCATATCCAGGTCGATATCGAAAAGCTCCGAGCCGAGCGGGTTGACTCCGATATAAATATTATCTTCGTTGAAACCGTGAGTGAACTCGAGGAATATCCTCCAATCCATCTCGCCCGCTTCGATAAGAACTCTGCCGTCAACTGTCTGGACTTCCTCGACAAAAGCGTCGGCATTATACCCGATATCCGAGAAAACGAGATTGCTCATCGAAGCGACCGGCGCCAGTTCCGCCACAATAAACTCGACCTCGCAAATCTCGCCGTCCTCGAGAAGAAGATCGGAGGACAGTTCGAATGTGATATGATCGAGGTCGTAATCGGTAACCATCACGTCGTAATCGCTATAAATAACATCTGGCGAGAGAACCGTGGCGTTCGTTGTGATCGTTATGCTCAACGTGTTTATGCCCGCGTCCTCCAAGCCATCGCCGGTTATCGGCAGCCGGAAAACCTGTCCCGGGCGGACCCGCTGAAGTTCCGCGGGGAACGCGAGAGTTACCAGCGAATATATCGGCGAGCGCACGTGAAGAATGCACGGCACCGGAATCAAGGGTGTCGCCGGATCGGTGGACGAGGCCATAATAAAGCCGGTGTAATCGCCCTCCGAGAGAGCGGTGGCATCGAAAGTTACTACGGCATCGTGTGTTTCGTGGCTCGATAGGGTTCCGGTATCCGGCGCCACAGAGAGCCACGGAACGTCCCCGAGCGCCGCCAGGAAGAATATCTCGTTTATTAGAAGCTCGACACCGTCGGGCACCTCGTCGAAATCGTTGTCGTAAAGATCGCTCATCACGAAGCTGTTCAGTATAAGCGAACCGTCTTCGGAGAGCGTGATCGCGCCGTTGGCCGGATACGGCATCTCGTCGAAGCTGGCGAGTGCGGTCGCGCCCACGGGCAGAATCGCGTCGCCGTAATCGGTGTATATTCCCTCGACCATCTCGACAGAAGGAGGCACGTTCAGAGGCTGGTTGAAAATCGGGTGATCCGGGAAATCCCATGTCAACGCGCTGGGTGTCGAGCCGAGATCGGCATAAATCTCCATCCCCAGAGTGGGCCAGATAGTGTGGCTCGAAGTTCCCTCCAGATCGGGGCAGCAGATTATGGCCTTCCCGTCGGTTCGGATATAATCCTCGATTATCGCGAGTTCGGCGGCGTTAAGCCCCTCCATGAGAGTGACAACAACCGCGTCGTATTCCTCCGTCGTCATCGACATGATAAAGTCGGCGGAATTGTGAACCGTCTCGTAAGGATACCCGAGGAAGACCAGGGCCTCGTGGCCTATTGTCATATCCTCGGTATAGAGCAGCACCGGCGTATCGATATCGCGCTCTCCCCCGCCGAGCAGGAGAATATACGATTCGTAAAGGTCGTATTCGATAGAGCCGTTCCCGAGGTTGGAAACCCACATAGGCCGCGTGCCGACATAGCCTTCCAACAGTGTAACTTCGTAGAATCTGCGCCACACGCTGAAATTCGGGCCGCCCGCGCCGATACCGAGCATAAGGCTTCCGAAAGACTCCGGATCGGTGGCCGGACAGCCGGTCAACCACGTGCGCGTCCAGTATAAAGCTCCGGCGTCGAATGCGGCGAACCTGAAACCGACAACATTGCCCATCGCGCTGTTGACCGCCGCCGCCGCTTCCCCATCGGGGTTGATTTCTATAGCAAGCTCATACACTACGGGGTCTCCCGCGCCGCCGCCAATCGCACCGTTAACCTCCTCGTAGAATCCGCGAATGTCTCTGCCGATACTTCCGGGATAAGTCCCCCAGATACCCTGATATGTCGCCTCGGAGGTGCTGTCGTCGATTGCGGTAAGGCGATATTCACCCTCGATACTGCCGACTAACGCCGGCCAGCGGAGATTGTGATTATCCTCGATATGAACATAAAAAGCATCGTCCATATCGAGGCCGACGTCCATTCCGTCGATGAAGGCTATGTATAGCATATCCTCGGTGTTTTTAACATAGAACGTCTGCGATCCGAGCGTGAAATCGGTCGCGTCGTCCCATTCGCCGGGTTCGATAATGCCGTCGAGAACGGGCGGCGGAGAATATGTGTAGATCGAATACAGCAGATTGGAGTTGACCGTGCCGGGCGTCGCGTAATCGATATTCGACCATGAGCTTTGCCCTTCGTTATACACCGCGCGAACGCGGTAATAATAGAGCGTTCCGCTCGTAACATCGGCATCGACATATCCCGTTCCCATGGCGGTGGAGAGTGTGAACCATTCCAGCATATCGGGCGAGCGCTCTATCTCGTAGTTCATGAACGTAAGAGGCAGAAGCAGGGCCGATTCGAAAAACGCCGGCGCATCCCAGCTCATTGGAATATTCAATATATAGCCGCTGAGAGCGTCCATATTTTGCGGGGCGAATATCTCATGGCCTATGGGATAGACGTGCAGATTGAAAACCACCGGAACGTCCGCTTCGCCGTCGGTGACAATAATGCTCACCGGATACACGCCGAGGGTTTCGACTTCCTCGAAATCTAACCACGCCAGATCGCCCGTGAGTGAATCGAGCAACAACTGTTCCGGGCCTTCGATAAGGCGCCAGACAATATAGTCTGCGTCGGGATCGAATGCGCGTATTACATTATAATAAGGAACGCCGTGAACAACGAGCGTCTCTTCGACCGCACCGACCTGCGGGGGAGTGTTGAGTATCGTAACCTCGTCGAAAGCGGTGGAAACGCCGCCCATGCCGTCGGAGAGAGTAACCTCGCAGCGCCAGAGTTCGTGCTTCCCGGTCATAAAAGCGGGAACATAATCGTTATTCCATTCGTCCAGATACTCGCCATCGACTAACCAATCGTAGGCGAGAGTGACCGGATCGCCGTCGGGGTCTTCGGCCTCGACATTCGCTTCGAGTATATCGACAGTTGTCGGGAAGGCCGGGTCTATGAACATATCCCCGAATACCGGTGGGGCGTTCCCGATAATAACCGTATCGGAGACCGCGAAATCGCCGTCGCCTTCGTCGTCGCTGACCGTAACCGTAAAATAAACCTCGTCGCCACGGTCGAAGGACGCTCCGTCAAGCTCGAAAGGATCGCCGGGGCCCGGATCGACCGCCACGCCATTCACAAACCATGTAATATCGTAGCCGATCACATCGCCATCGACATCGTTAGCGCCGATAACCGCGACGAGGATTCCCAATTCGTGGAACCAGCCGTCGGGATCGGCGATAAGGTCCACGCTCGTAATAGTCGGAAGAGTGTTGATTATCTCGACTTCGTCGGAGAATATGGAAACGCCGAGATCCCAGCCGTCGAAAGGCCAGACCTCGCACCGGACAATATCGCCCTTGTCGAAATCGGCTCCCGTTAGGTAATCGAGCGTTGCGCCGGGGATCGGGCCGAAGAAATTATGCCATTGATATTGGAAAGAAACAAAGTCGCCGTCGGCATCCGTTCCCTCGGCTGTAACCCTGACCGTCTCGACCTCGGTAGCCGTGGGATACGGCTCGATATCGACATCGGTCATAACCGGCGGATCGTTTTCCTGCACAGGGCCGGGTCTGGGGTCTCCCTCGCCGAAGGCCTCGTTGCCGAGAACATCGGTGCCCGTGAAGAAATATGTATGGTCGCCGTAAGGCAGCGTGGTTTCGAGATAGTAATCGAAGCCGTCCGTGAATATCATATCCGTCGGATCGACCGCGGTCATCACGAAATCTTCGCCGTCGATATTGACAAAGATGATATAGGGCGGAATGTCCCTCTCGGAAGTATAGACAACTTCGTATCGATATATGTCGATGGGGCTGCCGTAATCCGGGATAACCATACCGTCGGAGAGGATCGGCCACTCGACCGGGATATGCGTTGTGAATTGGGCGCCGTCGTCGAAACCGTCATTGGCCCAGACTTGCAGATCGACTATATCGCCGGGCGCGGTTTCCGCATCGTCGAGAATGGCGGAATCGTCGCCGACAACCTCGTCGTCGATGAACCACGCGTAATGATACGTGAGCGCGTCGCCGTCGGGATCGTATGCCGCCGTTGTAATAGAAATGACAATATTATCGTTATCATAAACCGGATCGGGCGCGAATCCCGCAACCGGGGCGTCGGGCAGAGCGTTCTGGATAACAACGTCGTCTGTCGCGATTCCGGTTCCCTCGTCGATCCCGTCGAAGGGGATGACGATACAATAGACGACATCGTCCCTGTCGAAATAGGTGCCGTTCAGGGCTGCGCCATCGTAGCCGATAATGGCATCGTTGACGAACCATTCGTAATGATAACCCTCAGGGTCGCCGTCGGCATCGGCCCAGCCCGAAGGCACGGCAGTGATAATGGAGCGTTCCGTAGCCGGTTCAGGATCGACAACGAGCGCCGCGCCGGTGATTGTCGGAAGATTATTGCCCACCGTGGGGCCGTCGTGTTCGATAATATCGCCGATAGCCTCGTGCCCGAGGGCGTCCGTGGCCGTGAACCTGTATGTATGAGAGCCGAGATCGAGAGTGGTCGAATACTCGAAATCCACGCCGGTGGTGTAGTCGCGGGCCTCGGCCATCGCTATCGGTGCGCCGCCGTCGATTATTACGGAAACGTCGGTCGGGGCAATATCCCTCAAATTGCTGTAGGTAACAGTATAAGTGAACAGCGTCGCGCGATCTCCCGTAAGCGGATCCACCTGCCCTTCGCTGAGAACCGGCGCAATAATCGAGGCCAGCGCGGAAACATAATCCGCACTGTATTCCTCGCCGTCGAATGAATAGACGCGAACCTCCCAGAGTTCGCCGATAACGGTTGCCGCCGAAGGCAGTGTGCCCATCCCAAGACCGGAGTATGCCGCCTCGAAAACGCCGTCGCGATACCATTCATATAAATAAGTAAGGGGATCGTCGTCCTCGTCGCCGCCGGGAACGTCTATCGTAACCGCGATATCCTCGTCCTCGAAGGCCTGTTCGGGATCGACATGAATTTCCGGTGTTGTCGGGGGCGTATTCAATATCTCGAAAACTACCGGATCTGTCCACGCGGGCAATCCGATATCGTCAACAGCGTAGAAATAATAATAATGCAATCCCTTGCCGATATCGTAGCCGCTCACGATAGTATTGAACGGTTCGCCAAGCTCGTAATGCGGCGGCAATGTTCCAGTTCTGTCCAGATCACGCCACAGAACGTCGTCGATCCACAGCCCTATCGACCCCGGCGGGCGGGTCCAGGGATGCGAAAGATATGTTACCCCGTATTCGTAGTCGTCGGTAACATAACCGGTTGTTGGGAACATATAATCCGCCATCAACTGCGGCCTCAGGCCGGCAATAGGATCGAGGATTATCGTGCCAAGATCGGTCATAGGACCGGCCTCGAAGGCCGTCACAACCAATTTATCCTCGAAAAGGCACGAATCGCCTATTTCCACCCATAGCGTATCGCCGACAGCGAAAAGATCGTCGGCAATCTGCAGAAAGAAGTTTCCCGTTGCCCAATAGTAAGTGAAATCCGGGCTTGTCTCGTCGTAAGTGTGCGCCCCGAATGTGAAAAGGAAATGAACACAATCGTCGGGCGGCGGAGTTCCTTCATAACGAAGGACAGTTCCGTAAATAGTATGAGGACTGCCCTGACCGAAGGCCAGGCATACCATGAATAATAATACAACTGCAATAAGGGCTTTTTTCATTGCCCCTCCTTAAGTTTGACCCTATAAATAAGGGTAATTCTAATAATATGAAGGTTTTGTTAATCTTCTCAAAAACTATGTCCTTATTTAAGCATTATTACATTTACCGGTTCGGCCTTGCCGGTCTTTATCAAATACATCCCCGACGGCAACGCATTCCCGAAATTATCGAGTCCGTCCCAGATAATCGAAGATTTATTTCGAGCGTCTATCGAACGCATTTTTCTGCCGCGCACATCGAAAATCTCGATAACCCGGTCGGTCGAGGCCTCCGGAAGGATTATTCTGCATTCGGAATTGAACGGATTCGGGAAGACTCTTAATGAATTTTGTCCCGGAAGCGTAGTCTCCTGAACCGTCATATCGGCAAGAACCATAAGCGGCACTTCCTGCACCGAAACAGTCAGGTCCATCACTATCGTTGTAAGACCCGTTTCGCCGTTACAGATATTTCGAAAGCCGATATATACGAGGTCGCCGTCCTCTATCGGGGGAGTAAAAGTGCTGGTCTCGACAAGCCATGCTCCCAAAGATTGAAGATAATTTGTGCCCCCTCCAGAGCCGGAATCCTCCGGGAAATATATAGTATCGCTGTCGGGAAGAAAGAACGCCCAGAAAGTCAGGCATTCCGTTGTCGGTATAGTTCCGTTATTGTTTTCCACATATCCTAATAAAGAATGCGGCAAACCCTGCGCGAGGGCAGACCCGAAACCTATCGATAAAACGAGGACAATCGCTGTTAATAAACGCATGATCCCTCCCGGTGGAAAGGTTGGCGGGGAGCATACAAGCCCCCCGCCGAACTTCATCGATTATTTAATAAACATCATACGATTCTGTGCGGAGAAGTCCCCCGCCTGCAGTCTGTAGAAATACAGACCGCCCGGCAGCGTCCTGCCCGTCTCGTCGGCGCCGTCCCAGATCGTCCGGTGATACCCGGCCTTAAGATCGTCGGAGACAAGCGTCTTCACGATACGTCCGTTCAGATTATAGACAACCAGTTCGCAATGGGCATCTTCCGGCAGATCGAAACGGATCGCGGTCGTCGGGTTGAAAGGATTCGGAACGTTGCCGTGGAGCGCGAACTTTTCGGGCAATTCCGGTCTCACTTTCGCAAGATAGACCGGCTTCGTAACCTCGACCGGACCGAACGGCACAATTATCGTTGCGGAACCGATGTAATCGCTATTTTCGATCTCCACCGCGACCTCGGTTCCCGGCTTAAGCCCGATTATCGGGTCGATATTCTCGAAATCGGAGAACTCGATACGCAGGAAGCCGTTATCGTATGAACATTCCACATTCTGTTCGCCGAATATCGCAACCGCGCTCAGCTCTTCGATTTCCGAGCCGTCCTCGGCAAAGACCGGAATGGCCGCAGATTTCGGCAAGGGAATATTCACGCCGCCCGTGTTGATATTTGCGGGTATCGGCTCGCTTGAACGCCTGCGCGCATAGACGGGCCAGTTTCCACCGCCATTCACCCAAACCATATAAACCTGTCCGGGATAAATCAGGAAATCGAAATAGACCGTTCCACTAATAACCACAATACTTTCCCAACCGCCGCCGGGAACTCTGTGCGCTACTGTAACCGGGTCTAATCCGATTCCTAATAGTTCGTTGTAGAAGTCGCTCGCCCATGTCAGGTGACCGTGGTGAAGCGGGAGCATCAGCATATTCCAGCCGTTGCCGCCGGTATTCGCGAGCGCGTAGGCTATCGCCTGAGAATCCGGCGGAACGTCTCCGGTCCAGGCGACAATATCGGAGCCGAAGCCCGTGATATAACCGAGCATCGCTCCCACACCCGGATCGACAACGCCCCAGTCGATACCGCCAACTCTGACACCGTCCCAGCCGCCGGGCGGGTTGACATAACTGTAGATATTATCATACGGCACACCGAGATGCGCGGCATACGCGCCCGGAGCGGTCAGACCGCCCGCCAGAAGCGGATATCCGAAACTGCTCCAATCGTCCTCGATTGCGTAATCGACCTCGCCGACCCGGTTCGATTCGTCCGGCGATTCGTTGCCGTTATTGTCGCGTGCCTTGACAACATAATAGTGCGGCGTTGTGATATCGCCCGCACCGCCGGCGTCGTTGTATGTCGAGATCGGCCAGCCGGTGGCAAGCGGCGCGCCTATCGCGCCGTAAGGCTCGGTCAGACGATATATATCATAGACGATATTCGCCGCCGGATCGATCTCCGGAGAGCCGTCCCAGCCAAGAACGATATCGCTCCAATCGAGCTGAATTCCACCGCCAACAGCCGCAACCGTGAGGTCGATAATCGTGGCAGGGGCGATATTATCTATCGGCGGCTGACAACCGAGCATTATCCGGCCGGTGAACAGCGAGTCCGCCAATCCCTGAATGAATATCTTGGCTATCATGCTGTAGCAATAGGAAGTAAAAGTGTTGAAGTTCCCAAACTCGACCCGGACGCTGTCGCCGTCGCTGTTATCCAGAATTATCGCGACAGGCTGCCAGTTGGTGTCGCCGGGATCGGGCGAGAGATTCATATCCCTGAAGTAGCGATATTCCAGAATTTTTATCGACATCGTGTCGATTGTTCCGGGATCGCCCCAATCCGGGTCCTGCGGCGTTCTGTTGTGATGTATCCACAGCCAGTTGCCCTGATCGCCCGGATTATCGATAACAAACCCGTCGATCGCATCGTCGATATTCTCGATTATATCTATCGGCTCGGAGGACGCTCTCGGAAGCCCGCTCGTCGGTGCATCGACGAACACTTCGAGGCCAAGAATGGGCGCATGAGCGACAGATTGGACATCGAGCGTGCCGCGATATGCATAATAGGGGCCGGGCGCCAGGAAATCGAAGTCCAGCGGATCCGGCATCGTATTACCAAGCACCAGTTCGTGGGCGAAATTAGTGTCCACAATACCGGGGTTGTGCCACGCAATTACCCTTGTGTGCCAAACATCGTCCACGAAATACGGGTCGTCGTTCGGAATATCGGGATCGCGCATCCAATTTTCCACTGTGAGGAACTGACCGGAAATTGTGACTGTGAATGTCCATGCGTTGAGGGCGACATTGCCCGCTCTATCCCACGCACGCACGAACAGGTTGAAAGTCCCCGGCGTCGTGATTATGCCCGGATAACGATACATCCACAGACCGGTGCTGCCGGGTATCGAGTCCGGTTCGACATAGATCGGTATCGACCACCAGCCCATCATCAGCCATACGGGATGCTCTCCCCAGTATTCGTGATAGCTATTGGTTAGCCAGTATTTCACCGAATCGACATTATCCAGCGGGAAGCCGCAGCTATCGTAGGCGAATACCGTAATACTGTCGCGCCAGTCGCCGATATAATACACACGTCCCGCCTCCGGGAACCTCGGGTAAATTACCGGATTGCAATTATCGTAATAGAACCATTTCTCGTTCTGAGTGTCGAAAAGCGGCGCTTCTTCGTGGCAAAGGTCGTCATAGCTCTTGCTGCGGATACGATAATGGCCGTATCCGGGCGGTGTCCAGCCTGCACGCCACCACAGAGTATCTCCCCATGTCACAAGTTCGCCGGGGTTGGGCGGTGTCGAAGATGGTAACCATCCGCCGCCGGTGTTGTATTCATGCGGCGTCAGCCAGATATCATCTGCGGAAACTACCCACGATGCGCCGTTCCAGTGGAGACCGGCAAGGTCGTCGTAAATGGCGTAGAAGATAGAATCGATCCTTGTCATCTCATCGGTGGCATAGCCCCAGACCCTGTTGCCCATTTCAGTGAACCAGGTGTCGTAACTGAACATCTGCGTATTGGGCAGTTCCGCAAATGCGTTGTCCGTCAGGATGCTGTTCGGGATCGTCTCGTCGATTCTTATATATTTGAGAGTATCGTGCACAACCGATATGTTTCCGGCGGAATCTCTGGTAATTGTGTAGAACTCCAGGATAGCGCTGGTCGCGTCGGTGAAACCGAGATACTCCCAAATAAGCGGATCGGGAGTCGGATCGCAGGACAGCCAGGGCTCGGTGCCCGCGGAAATCCACATTGTTTCGTCCCACCATTGGTCGCGGACCGTGTCGCGGATTGCCACATAGACATTCTGAACATGAGACACACAGGCCGGAGGCGCATTAGTCGTGTCGTCGTAGGCCCAAACCTCGATAACCCGATCCCACCAGAGACATCCGGTATAGGAATGGTAACCCGGCCACGGAAGCGTTATTTCGCAATCGGCCGCGGTTATATCGTAGATAAAATTAACAACGTCGATAAGCGATTTGTTGCCCGCGACATCGTATGTGTATGCCCTGTAAATATAGCATCCCTCGACGACCGGCGTCGGTATTTCATACCAGAATGTATCCGCGCCGTAGGTCAGGTCGCGGTGCGCGGTGAACCAAACATCTGCGGTTCCCCAGACCGTGCCGTCCCATATCCGGCCCAGCGGATCCTCGAACTGCACCTTCACGCTGTCGTCGAAATTGCCGGAAACGGCGTCCGTAACATAGGCCATGAGCGTTTCGGGGAAGTCCATATACATGCCGCCTTCGACCGGAATAAAGATATCGACGAGCGGTCTCGATACATCGAAGCCCACAATCCCGGTATTGAAGTAATGCGCGGTAGGGCTATATCGTGAATATAGCTGGCTCTGCCAATTCTGGTCGCCGTATTGGACATAATCGCGGGGTCTCAAATGGCCCTCGAAACTTGGAGTAGTTCCGTCCCACGAGAGGTCCCAACTCACAAGTGTGCTTTCTCCCGGATCGATGAGAGTTGCTGTAACCTCGACCGGATTCACGAGGCCGTCGAGCGAATGTAATACCAGCGAAAGGCCGGGATTATACATGGTCACATAACAATCGTGATCGGCGTCGTCGATACGGTCCGCCGCGGCTCTGTCATCCAGAGGAGCGGGGCCGCCGGCGCTGCTCCACCTATTGTAAAGCCCGACAGTTACCCTGACCGTGTTTATCATGTTTATCCAGACCATATCGCTGTCGCCGTCCGACCAGAGGAGGAACTCGTCGAGTCTGGCGGCCTGCTGGACTCCGATAGGCGCCACAACGTCGGTCATGGTGAAAAGGCCCGTAGTATAACCGGGTTCATGGTTATTCGCTGTGAAACTTGCCGGGGCCCAATTCAGACCGAGGTTTTCATCGAATTGCTCCGGGTTGATACCGGGATTATTCGTGTCGGCTATAACGCTGAACGAGATGGTTTCGGTCCAGGCTTCGCCCTTATTATAGTAGAAGAATGGGATAAAGGGGGTGATTATCGAGTTGAAGCCGGGCGATTGGAATGGCCAGACGAAGAAGCTATCGATAACGTCCTCGCCGTTGTTTCGTATTTTGGCGTGATAGACGAAGGTTTGATAGTTCGATACAAGCGCGGTGTCCTCGTCGGGCCCGAGCGGATCGCCAATCCAGACTTCGATGCTTTCCGGTTCGACCCAGACATCGACGATTTCGAAGTCCGCGGGCTTCTCGACCAGGACCATAAGGTCTTTGTCGATGAACTGCTCGCCGATGGGGAATCCGCAATCGGCCGTTCCGCCGACAATATCGGCGTAGATGGAATCGAGGAAGGAATATGCCGGCTCCGTAACATTAAAATAGAACCAAACATTCCCCAGCGAGGGTATATTCGCCGGGCCGGTGAGGTTAATGAAAGTTGTGAATGGCGATATGCTGTAAAGCTCCACCTCGACATTGTCGAGCGTAACCGGATTGCCGTTGAACACGCGGACACTGCACAGATATGTCCAGTTCCAGTCGCATTCGTAGTCATAAGTCGCCGCAGGAGGGAGCGGCGCCATGGGACTGCCGCGCCAGAGGTCCGCGCCCATTTCCACGATATTGGCATAACTGATATCGCCGACCGCCACATACTGTGTCGGCATCCAGTTGCCCGCATTATCGTCCGCCATCACGTACATAATGAAATGCGCGCCGGTTGGCGGCGTTCCAATCGTTACACGCCACTCGTCGCTGCCGACATAACCAAGATTGAAGGTATCGGCATTCGCGTCCCAGCCTCCGACGACATCCCAGTAGTTTCCGCCGACTTCGTCCATGAAATAGACCATAACATCGGCGACACCGGAAAGGTTGTCGTAGGCCTCGATTTTAACGGTATTGTCGCCGGGCCATGTCGAGCCCATGCTCGGTTCGATAGGATCGACCCACGGATAAAGGACGTCGATTCCGAGGGCGCCGGGGTATATATAATCGAACGGGCTTGCGGTCGGTTCGGCCTCGTCGCCCCGGTTGCCGTCGTG
>DAOWNU010000131.1 GCA_030642425.1 bacterium
CTCTTCAGAGGTTTTTAAAATTCCGTATCGAGCACGGAACGACAATGTGGTGGTTGAGCGGTTTTGACATTTTTTGCAAAAAAATATTCGAATTCACCGTTTTTCAGCAATCTCAATTTATCATTATGAAAAAGAAGAGGTTTTATAAAATGTTATTCCGAAACTTAGTGTTGTTCGCCGCTATAGCGGTCGCTATCACCGGCTGCGCAAAAACGCCCACCGGGCCGGCCAAACCGAAGTTCGATGTTACGGATTTCGATTTCGGCAGAATCCCGCAGGGGTCTGTCGTAACTTATGTCTATCGGTTGACAAATGCCGGCGGCGACTCGATCATAATCGACCGCGTCCGGCCCCATTGCGGATGCACAAAGGCCCCGCTTTCTCAAAATATCGTCCACGCCGGTGAAACTGTGCCGATCGAGCTTCGATTCAACTCGAGAGGTTATAGGGGAAAATCGAAAAAATCGGCGGCGGTCAACCTGACACTGGGCGAACAGAACCAGCCGAGCTTTCGGTTGAGTTTCAGCACATATACGGATACTTCATCGACCCCGTTCGGCTATGGCGAACTCGGCATCGCGCCATATAAGATCGAATTCACGGACTCTATCGAGGAGGTCGAGTTGACTATCACCAACCGCGTGGCCGCCAAGCGCAAGGTCGAGATCGTCTCCTATCAATCCGACCGAATAAGGCTTTCGTGGACGGAGAGAACTATCGGCCCAAAAGAGCAGACGACGCTCAAAGTAACGCGCATTATACCTGCCACGGGGTTTGCGGCCTCGATCACTATGGAAATGCCGGGGCACGGGAACACGCGCATAACGATCCCAATTTCCGAGTTTATCGAGAGGGGAACGACCCGAACGAGTAGTTCTATCAGCAGGCGGGTTTCCAAGCCGGTTCAAACCCAAACCGACCCCTGGTCGAACCCCGGCAAATAGAATCGACGCGGAGCGTGGGGAAAGACGCGCTCGACTGGGAGTGTGGGGGCGAGAAAAATTTTTTCCTCTTGACAATATTATTTTATAGCTTTAATTTGTAATAGATAATAGGACAGCCACGCGGGAGCGAGGGAACGAGCATAAAACGGGTTGCGGTGGGTGGTGCCCTAACTACCAATTACTAAATATTGGATAAGATGTCTCGACGAACGATTGAAAGGATACGCGACTCGATTAGATGCGGGGATTATGATCTGACATATCACGCTGTTGAAGAAATGGCAGAGGATAAACTCGGAATCCTCGATATCGAAAACGCTGTTTTATACGGCAATATCACGAAGAAAGAAATACGTGATCCTCGGGGCACAAAATATGTGATAGAAGGGGTTAGCGCTGATCTATCGAGGCCAATTGGAGTAGTCGGTCGGTTTAAGGAAACGGGGGTTTTCTTAATAATAACGGTTTATCAAATTGAATAACTAAAGGTGAGAACAATGTATGGTTATAAATGTGAATATTGTGACGGCACGGTGAAAGAGCGATTGGTGGAGAAAGAAGTTTTCAAACACAAGAACGGTTTCGTTATGCTTGAAAATGTGCCTGTTGGTATATGCGATAAATGCGGTTATCGCTATTACCATTCGTCGATATTGCGAAGGGTTGAAGAAATCGCCGAAGGCAAACGAATTCCTGAAAGAACGGAAGCAATACCGGTTGTCTGTTTGGGATAAGATAAAAAAAGTAAATATCAAAAATCAAGCGCAGATCAAAATCGCATGAGAAAAAATATTCAGATTATTTTGATTATCGCGACTGCGACGATTTGCGCGGCCACCGAAATAACAGTTTTCCCGGACAGCGTTGCGGGTCCGTTCAATTTCAATTTCCGCAACCTCGCAGAGTTCTTCCCGAGAGGCGAGCCGCCGACTCATTCGAGCATGATCGAGGCGACCGATTCCGCATTTACCGACTGGAGGCTCGCGGAGAGCGGCGGTTATTACCGAATAACAATCAACCAGCCGCTGGCCAGAGCTATGTTCCCGGACTCGTTCCCGTGGGAACCGGAGGACTGGAATTTCGACGCTATCGGCATGGACATGATTCAGGACACCCTCAACCCGGACAGGGAAATACGGATTATTTTTCACCTTCTGGGTTACCCTTTGTGGCTGATGGCGCCCGGGGACACGGTCTCTGTAACGTGGTATTCCGGATGGATGCTCGGCGACACGAAACTGCCCGTTTTCGGGGGCGACGACAGTCTCGGGCTTGTTCGATACACCGAGCTTGTTACGCAATTCTGCAACCATTTCGACAGCATGGGCGTCCGGTTCGCGATGACTATCATGGCCGAGCCGAATCTTCCAGCACACTGGACCGGCACCCGCGACGACGCCAACCGCTACTACGAGGCCTTTGTCGGAGGTGTCGAGGCCTCGACCGGCGGGGATTCGATTTTGGTCGGCGGATTGGTCTGGGCGGCGGGTTCGCAGTTCGGCGTGTCATCGCTCGACACGATTATCGACTGGGCTGTCTATTGGCACGACTACTGCCATGCGCACGATATCCGTCACGATTTTATCTGTTATCATCACTATTGGCACGCCCCCGGGAGATTCGACACTGTGGCTTCGGCTTTCGAGTTAGCGTTTCCGGGGCACGAGTTCTGGGTCACGGAGTGGAACTATAAATACCAAAGGTTTGTGCCGCTGGAGGAATATTCCGAATATGTTGTTGGGATGGCCGGCGCGACGGGCAATCTCGAATTCGCCAAACGCGCTGGCGCAAATTCCACTCATCCTGTGATGACTTTTTTTGCCGTGATAGGAAGCTTCAGCGGTTACGGTATATGCCACTGGAGCGATTCGACAAATTGGGACTACACGGCTTCGGGGCACGCGATGAGATTACTGGCCGGTTTTGGAAATAGCAAACTATTTGTGAGCAATGGCTCGGCGGATGTTTCTGCTGCGGCATCTTCCGAAGGCGACACGATCCACGTGCTTCTATGGAATCACAACGGCGCGCGGGACAGCATCGACCTGACTGTTCCGATGGGATCGACCGATAACTACGATTATGAACTATGGAAGATGGATGCGGACAGCGCGGTGCCTTCGCTGTTCAACGAAGCCACGATAGTCGGCTCCACTGTCGTCTATGAACCGAGGATAATATATTTGCCCTTTCCTTATATTATAGATAACTGCAATTCCACAACCGGCGATCTGATAATGTCTTTCCCGGTGGATTCCAACGAAATTTATTATTTGAAGATTACCCGCGACGGTTCCGCCGGAATCGCAGCGCCGCATGAGCCGCGCGCGGTCGAATTGACCGTGACACCCAACCCGTTCAACGCGGCTTGCGTAATTGCTGTTCCTGCGCACGCGACTATCGAGATTTTCGACATTAACGGCCTGAAGGTCGCGGAAATCTCCGTGAACAATATTGTAGGGGACGGGTCTCCCGTCCCGTCGTCGAACGGGCACGGAGGCCGCGCCCCTACAGAGATCATCTGGCAACCCGACAAATCCGTCGGCTCCGGCGTCTATCTCGTCCGGGCAATAATGGGGGATGAATCGATTACAAAACGGGTCGTTTATCTAAAATAAGGCTTAAATTGGGCGTTTTCGAGCAAAATATGACCATTTACGCCGTTACCAATAGCATTTACACGGTTATCGACCGCAAATGCGGCGTTACTTGCACCATTGCAGGCGTTGCTAACCCTATTGTAGGCGTTACCTACTCCATTGTAGAGAACAATGGCCCCGGTAACGGCTACAATGGACAAAGTAACGGCTACAATAGACATGGTAACGTCTATAATGGCCCCGGTAACGACTACAATGAACATGGGAACGTGAGAAATAGGGTCGGTAACGCGCGAAATAATGCGAAAACCATGTCGTTTCGACAGAGAGCTTCGCTCGACGAGAAATCTTTTACGATACTAGGGGAGATTTCTCCCTTCGGTTCGAAATGACAGTGTATTTGAGCTTTTCATAGTAAATCAGCAATCTCTAATTTTGAATTGAATCCTTCTTCACAACTATTTTTCCTTGACCAATTCCGCTTAAAAGATTACTTTCATCCACAGAAAGGAGAGTTTAATTATGAAATTCTATAAAATCGCGCTTTTAATATCGATTATATTCACTGTCGGCATCTTGATGTCTCTTTCTGCGGGCTGCTCGGAGGGCAACGGCCCCGATAATAACGTCCCGCCGGACACAACCGACAGTCCGCCGGACACAACCGAGGGCGGACGGCCGGATTCAACCGGGCCGGGGAGCATTATCCTCGAAGGCTCGTTGAATATTATCGGCAACGGTGTCGCGCAGGGGCTTGCTAAATTGGGCGACGTTCTTTTTGTCGGGGACGGCCAAATCGTCCGGTCTATCGAGGTCGGAAACCCCGGCGCGCCGTCGCAACTGGCGCAGTTCCAGTCTTCCGGCGGCGGTTATGTTCTCGGCCTTGCGGTCGAAGGGAACTTGCTATTCGGCATGTTCGACAATACGCTCGGAATTTTCGATATAAGCCTGCCCGTATCTCCAACCGAGGTCGGCAGTGTGGAGTTGTCTTCCAGCGGCGCGCGCGATATCGCTGTGCTTGGAAACTACGTCTATATCGGGCGCGTGGGCATGGGGCTGTCGGTGGTCGATATTCACGACATAACCGACCCGGTCGAGTTAGAAACTTACTTTTCGTATCCCACATATTCGCTCACTATCGGCGCGGGAAGGCTGTTCTCCGGCGCTCAGACCGGTTTCCTCCTGCGAAGATTTGACATTTCCGATCCCGAATCGCTGGCGGTTATCGCGCAAACCTATCCACACGGCGAGACGGCATTCGATATGGATTACATCTACGAGCACCTTTTCCTCGCGGCGGGAAAAACATCGCTTGCCGGCAACGACGGGATTTTCACGATCCACGAAAAAAACTCGCTGTCGAGGGTTTTCACCGACACGACCGCTTTAGTCTGTGTCGGCGTTTCGGTGGAGGGCAACTCGGCATTCGTTGTCGATGCCAGCACTTCGGGGGAATCGAACCTGTATCATTATTATGCCTATAATCCCGCCGCAGCATATCTTGCGAATCAGATAAGTTTGCCGGACAAGGCCGTGACAATTCTCGCGGAGGGGGATTTCGTCTATGTGCTCTGCTCGAGCAGATTGCTAATATATCGGCATTCTATTGTTTCGTAATCGATTGCGGCGGAAAGAAACGGGCAAAAAAAAATCAATACAAAATTAGCATTGCAAAATTAGCAATTTTCAATTTCCGCTCTTCCCCACCGGTTATACTTTTGCGGGGAGTGGGGCGGCAATTGTGCATTGCTAATTGCTAATTGATCATTTTGAATTGAGTTTTTCACAGGAAGCCCTATTTCTTTTCCAGAAGATCTGTCAATATCTTGAGGATGATGTTCATGTCGAAAGGCTTCTCTTTGAACACCCTCGCTGTGAGGCCCTCGCGCGAGGCCTTTACCATAGTATGGCCGTCGTCGTAACCGAAAGCGGTCATCAGAATAACGTCGATTGAAGGATTGGCATCTTTGGCCGCACGGAAAACTTCGTATCCGTTAGCTCCCGGCATTTTAATATCGCTCACTACGGCTTCTATCCGCGAGGGGTTCTTTTCTATCTGCTCGATTGCCGATGTGCCGTCGCACGCGGTAAAAACCTCGAAACCGTGGGCGCGAAGGAAATCGGCCATTCCCTGCCGAATCGCCTCATCGTCGTCCGCAACGAGGATCGTGTGCTCGGTCCCGACACACATCGCCTCGTGATCGTGGACCTCGATACTGACGCCCATCTCTTCGGGAAGATGGAGCATTTTTATGCCCTCGAGATAGTCCTCCATGATAAGATCGTCCGGCGGGTTGCGGAGCGCTTTCGTTAGTTTTGCAACACGGAAAGCGTTGAGTTTCATGGCGTCGAGGTATTCTTCGACCTGCTGGCAAACACCTTCGTTCATACAGGTAATATCCCCCGATTGAAAAAGCTCTTCGAGATTTTGGCCGCGCGTTATCAAGGCCTGAAGGTAGTTGTTGATATGGTGCGAGAGCGTGACCACGACCATTCGCACGGCATCTTTCCGCTCCAATTCCAGGATACGCTTTTGAAGCTCTTTCAGAGTGCGCAGGTCTTTTGAAATGCCCTCCGTGCCGATCTCGTTTTCATTATCGTCGTAGAGGATTGCGGCGGAAAG
>DAOWNU010000447.1 GCA_030642425.1 bacterium
AACGTTACACCGCAGAGCGGAGTAACGAGAGAACGGGGCTTTTTGTTTTACGGGACATTTTAATTTTTACATTGTCATTTTCCATTTTAATTTTTGATTTTTCCCCCCACTGGATTCCCGTTTTCACGGGAATGACAATGTAAAGACGGAATGATAATTTTCTTTGGTCGTCATTCCGGGCTCGACCCGGAATCCAGAAACCTCTAAAGAGGTTATCCCCAGAGAAACCGTTGAAACGGTTATATGTGTGCGTTTTTAGTTTAACCCCGGACTGAAGTCCGGGGCTAATGTCCTTCCAATCCGTCATTCTGGACTCGACCCCGAATCCAGAAGGGACGGCGCGGTAAGGAACTTTTGCATTGCTAATTGCTCATTGCTAATTTTGCAATGAATCTTCCCCTATTACCTTTTACCTAATACCTATTACCTTCTTTTCCTTACCCAAAGCCGAGCGCTTTGCCGCCCCAATAAACCAGAGTGGCGAGCGCCCACGCGAGGCCCGTGTTAAATAGCGCGGAGAAAATAACCCATTTCCAACTGCCGGTTTCCTTCTTTATCGCGGCAAGTGTCGCAAGGCACGGCGTATAAACCAGAGTGAAAATCATGAAGGCGTAGGCGGACAGCGGCGTGAAATACTGCCCGAGCACGCTAACGAGGCCTTCTTCGCCGCCGGTATGGGTGAGAACGGCCAGAGTCGCCACCACTATTTCCTTCGCGATGAACCCGAATATCAGGCTGACCGCGGCCTGCCAATCCGAGCCGAACGGCCTCACGAATGGGGCGAGAATTTTTCCGAGCATCCCGGCAAGCGAGTCTGTGGAGGCATATTCGACGCCGGCGGGGAGACTTCCCAGCGCCCAGATAACGATCGAACCGACAAGGATAAGCGTCCCGGCCTTGCGGATAAAGGCCCACGCGCGTTCCCACGTGTGCAGAAGCACCCCGCGGAGCGCGGGAATATGATAGGGGGGGAGTTCCATAACGAAGGGCGTGGACAATCCCTTGAAAAGAACGGTTTTCAGCACTTTCGCGACGACAATCGAAATCAGGATGCTCAGGGCATACATCGAGAACATGATCAGCCCCTGATTGGACTCGAAAAAGGCGGAGGAAAAGAGCACGAAAATCGGCACCCGCGCGCTGCACAGAACGAACGGGAGAATGAGGATCGTCAGAAGCCGGTCCTCGCGGTTTTCGAGTGTGCGTGTGGACATGACCGCCGGAACCGTGCAGCCGAAACCGATGATTATCGGGATAAAACTCTTGCCGTGCAGGCCCATCCGGTGCATGATCTTGTCCATAAGAAAAGCGGCGCGGGCCATGTATCCCGTGTCTTCGAGGATCGCGACGAAGAAAAAGAGAATAATAATATTCGGCAGGAATATTAAAACGCCGCCGACACCGGCGATTGCGCCGTCAACAACGAGAGATATGGCGGTCGGTGAGAAATTTATTGCCGCAAGCCCGCCGGCGGTCCATCCGCCGAACCACGAGAAAAAGGAATCGATCCAACCCATCGGAAAAGCGCCGATAGTGAACGTCCCCCAGAAAATAGGGAACATTATCGAGGCGAATATCGGCAGGCCGAGAATGTTGTGGAGCAGGACGTTGTCGATGCGGTCGGTTCCGGTGGGCTTATCGTGCTTTGGGTCGTGGACGACGTCGTGGAAAATGCCGCTGGCCCAGCCGTGACGGGCATTCGCGAGCATAGTTTCGCCGTCGATACCGAGCCGCCCCTCCATTTTCATGCGGATTTTTGCGACTGCCCTGCGGACTTTTTCCCGCTCTGGCTCCATTTTCAGGAGCATTTCGGTTATTTCGGTATCGTTCGCGAGCATGAGCGCTGAGAGAAATCGGCTGGTGTGGCATTTCATCGCGAACGGCGGGGCCGAGGAGATTACGTTTTCCACCTCGACAATCGCGGCTTCGGCCACCTTGCCGTAGTTCAACGGGACGGGGCAGTAGTCTTTCCCGCGTGTTTCGATTATCTGCCGGATAAGTTCGGGGATGCCCTTGCCCGCGCGCCCGAC
>DAOWNU010000066.1 GCA_030642425.1 bacterium
ACTCTGACAGTTATCGTCGTGTATGTGTCGCCGTCCGCCGGGATGCTCGCCGGTAATGGGACAAGCTCGATAGTCGCGGGCGGCCCGGGGATAAAGTCCACCGTGGTAGTTCCGGTAACGCTGTCTCCGGCATCGCCGGTGATTGTGGCCATTCCGACTGACGTTGCGCTGCGCAGAACAGTATTCGCCTCGCCGTCCAGAGTATAGGCCACGCCGGGGAAGACGAATCCTAAATCGGTATAGAACCATATCGGCGTGTTGTCCGGGACAGCGATGCCGCCACTGTCCACAGCAACCGCATGAATAGTAGTTGTGCTGATGCCATCGGCGATAATCTGCGCGGAATCCGCAGAAAGGTATATATTTGCAGCAACAAGAGGTGTGAAATAAAGCTCGGCGTAATCGGTGTATATATGTATCCCGTCGGTTATGCTCGCTGTAACTGCTGTCGCGCCGACTTCGCCAGAATAGATAGCCACAACAACCCGACCGAGGCTGTCTGTATTGCCCGTATCGAAAACGAACGTTCCCAGCGGCGCGCATGCGAACGACACCGTTATTCCCGGAACCGGATTGCCATATTCATCGACAACCGTGGCTGTAACGGCAGCCCTTGTGAAACCGTCGGCGGGGACGCTGTCCGGGACGACCTCGACCGAAACGCCCGTGGGGATTCCGGGGATAAATTCGACAAGAGCGCTGTCCTCGAGACCGAAGATACTGCCAAAAACCAGCGCATCTGCGGTGTAGGAGGGCGAAGTCCATATTACGTTTGCCGTTCCGCCGGTCGTAAAGGCGGTCGAGGCGATATCCCCCACGCTTGTGCCGTCCGCGAGATTGAACGTTCTGAATGTTATTATCGTCCCATCGGCAACGGGCGTGCCGGTGGAGTCGAATGCCGACGCCGTAACGACCAAATAATCCGTTCCGTTGGCCACTATCCTGTTCGGCGAGGCCGTAACATTGATAAACGAAGCGATAGGAGCGATCTGCTCGACATCGAAACCGCGGAGTGCGGTAATAACATTAATATCATGAGTTGGGTAAAATGGCATATACCAATCGCCAAGATCGTCTGTTACAAGCAGTCCATTGCCGAAAAATGCTATCATGGCCGCAGTTCCGACCTCGTTGGATGCCCGGTAGGTAGTGCGGAAAACCCCCTGGCTGTCAACTATTGCCGGAGATGAAATATGGCCGGGGATAATCGTAATATCTTCGTTAGGCCATACAAGAATTGGCGTTCCGGGTCTGGCGAAGTTCAAATAAACATCCCTAACCGTAGCCTTGATATAACTTCTCGAACGGCCGTCGGCGAATACCGTATCCGGCGATATCGAGTCGATCTCGATGAAGACCGGGCAATCGGCGATATAATGAACATAAGCGGTATCCGCAATATTGCCGCTGTCTGCGGATGCTATAACCGTATCGACAAGGGCGACCGTTGTGGCGAAAAGCTCCGAAGTTGTATATCCGTCCACAGTGAATCCGAAACGTGGGTCTATCGTGCCCTGGGCCGCATCGAATTCGACCCGTGTGTCGTCGGAGATGGGCCTTCCGCCGACATCGAACACGCTCGCACGAATGCCGGTTGACATGCCGACCGTTACTTCTATATCTTCGACTGTAATGACGATAAAAGCCGGGCCGGTCGGCACGATCTCGATTGGCACCGTTGCAACCGCGCCGTCTATCGAGGCCCGGATAACAACCCTGCCGACAACCGTTCCGCAGGTAAAGGATGTTCGCGCATAGCCGGAATCGATTGCCATCGGCGAAATTATCGAGCCCATCGTGTCCGGAATTGTCTCGAATTCCACATCGCGGCCGTCCTCGGCGTGGTTGCCATAGGCATCGAAACATTCCGCGACAATTGTCGAGATTTCACCGCCCACGGAAAGCAGCGTATCCGGGGTGGCTGTGAGGATAATCGTGGATACCGGCCCGGGCTTGATATGCACGGTTTTCGTATCCGCGACCGCGCCTACGGTGGCGATAACGATACAGCTTCCGGCTATCGTGTCCGGCCGGAATTCGGCGACCGCGGCGCCAAGACCGCCGCTCGTTACGGGTCTCGGCGGCACAATATCCGCCATATCGGAAGATTCGACTGTCAATATAACGTGCGTGCCGTCGCTGATAGGCAAACCCGAACTGTCATAGACTAACGCCGTAACGTTCATGGTGTTGCCGATATGGATAAACACGCTATCGACCGAGAGGAACACGCTTTCTACCGGCAGCGAGCCGACATAGACGACCTTCGTATCCGCGACCGCACCGGCTGTGGCGATAATAAGTCCGCTGCTCATAAGCGTATCGGAGCGGAATTCCGCAACCGCCGCACCGTCGATTGTCATTACGGTCGGCGGGACGACATCACCTAATTCCGGCGGCTCGACGTCGAAAATCACGGGCGTGTCGTCGCTGATAGCAAAACCTGAACTATCGAAAACCTCTGCGGTAACGTTCATCACACTGCTCGGCGCGATGCGCGCGCTGTCGAGAGTCAGAATAACAAGACCTGCGGGACCCGCGCCGATATACACCGTCTTCGTGTCGGCGACCGCTCCCGAAGTGGCGATTATCGTGGCGAGGCCGGAGATGGTCCCCGCCTCGAAAATGGCCAGAGCAAAGCCGTCGGTTGTTATTGCGTGTTCGGGGATTATATTGCCCATGTAATCCGGCTCGACGGAGAAATAAACCGTGGAGCCGTCGCTGATATGCGAGCCGGAAGTGTCATAGACCTCGGCGCTGATACCCATCGTGCCTTCGAGCGGAAGGTGCGCGCTGTCGGTTGTCAGGTATATAAATCCCGGCGGAGAGCCTGTCAGCCAGATACCGATATTCTCGAAAACGGTCGGATAAATCGAAAGCTTGGCAATAACTACCGCCTCGCCGGTAACATAGTGGCTCGCGAACGTTGTTGTGCAAGCGCTGAAAATGTTCGTGTTGATTGTAGGGCGCGTGATATGCCCGAGAACTTCGCTGCCGGGAGCCATCTCGAATTCGACAGTAACGCCGCCGCCAACAGGATTGTCGTGCGCGTCTGTAACATACGCCGTAATACGGCTTGTGCTCAAACTGTCCGCGGGGATCGTGTCCGGCACGGCGGTCAAATGGATCAATATCGGGACATCCGCCTTAAATGCGACAAGCATACTGTCGCTTGCGGTTTCAGTATCGCTTATTGCGACCGTAGCGTGAACCCAGGTCGTGCCGATAGTTGTCGGCGCGATTAGATAAATCCTCGCGTAGCCTTCGATAGTCGGCACAGAAAAGCTGTCGGCCATTGGCGAAAGAGTTCGGTCGAACATGGGCGACCCGCCCTCGATATAACTTCTCACATCGACGCTTTCTATCGACGAAGCCTCTCTCGTAATATTTCTGCGAACCGGTTCGCGCCCTTTAGTTCCAAGCTCCGGCGCGAAAGCCAATCTCGCGGTTACCGGCAAGAACGTCCCCAATTCGGTTTGGAAAACCACCTCGATACCGTCGGAACAGGGACGATCGTGCTCGTCCGTAACATAAACCTGCACCAGAACGCTGTCCGCGCCGTTGGCGGTCGCGGAGTCGAAATCGGCGAGCATCCGTAGCTCCCTCGGATAGACGGGATAGAAATAAATATTGCCGCTTCCGGGCGTCGCTCCTAACGTTGTGGCGGTTATCGTGTGCCATCCCGTTGCGCGGGAGCTTGTCAGCGCAGTCTGCGACCTGCCCGCGGCGTCGGTATTGTCGGACAGGGGCGAAACGGTGCCGCCGTCCGGCTCCGGAGTGAACGTAACCTCATTGCCCGCTCCGACCGGATTGTCGTAGGCGTCGAAAACGTCCGCCCAGATAGTGCAGGTGTCCTCTTCGTCGGCGCGGATACTGTCCCTGCTGAAAGTTACGTCGATCCGGCTCGGGTCTCCGGCAAGGAAAGGAACATAAATCGTGTCCGCGGCGGTTATTACCGTGTCGGCCAGAAGAGTGTCGAACATCTGGAACCAGGCCGCAACCATGCATGAATCCGCGACATAGCCGCTGTTCAGGATAACGTTGCTGAATCCGCTGGAAGTTGTGGCCTCGCGCGTGTCCACGGTAAGCGACATGCTCTTACGCATCCCGAGAAGAGAGGCCGGTCTCTCCGCCCTCGCCCCGGTGAAGGTCCCGATATCGGTGAAAAATCTTATTCGGACGCCGTCGGTCACAAAATTATACGCCGAGTCGAGAACCTCGGCGGTTATCGAAGATTGGCTTATCCCATCTGCGGGAAGCGAATTCGGCGTCGCGGTAAGCTGGATAAATCTTGGAACGGTGCTCGAGAAAAGGACTTCCGTATAGCCCGAGGCGCTCAGGCAGGCCGCTGTAACACGCGCGTAACCGGATATCGGGCCGCTCGTTAGGACAGTCGTGGCTCTGCCGAGAGTGTCGGTCAACGCGGATAGCGGGAAAAGCGAGCCTTTGTCCGTATTGAAATCCACGGTTAAACCGGCAAGTGCAGTGTTGCCGTAAGCGTCATAGACCGTCGCGGTAATAAGCGTCGTATCGTAGCTGTCCGCGCGGATCACGTTTCTCGCGGCCTCGACAACGATATTATACGGGTCGCCGGACAGGAATGTTACAAACGTGGTATCGGCAATGATTCCCGAATCTATCGCCGCGCTGGCCGTGCATTCGACCCTGCCCGCGCTCGTGGAGCTTCTCAATCTGACTCTGGCGTAACCGGATGCCGTGTAAGCCAGTATCGAACTCGAAGGCCGTCTGCGGGGCGAAAGGCGGTCGAATTTCGGGCGCTTGACAATCGGGCCTTTGCCCGGCTCTATTCTCGCACGGGCGTATTTCCCGGTTTCGAGCGGCAGAAGCGCGCCCCTTTCCGCGGTGAATTGTATCTCGGTGCCGTCGGGCGCGGGAGTGCCTGTCGCGCCGACCGTCACGTATGCCGACAGTTGAAGCTCGGATTCGCCGTCGGCGGGAATAGCGGTCGGGCTGGCGGTCAGGTCGATAAAATCGACGTCGGGGATGTCCAGCACCCAGATGGTATCATAAACAACGATAGAATCCGTAATCCCGAGCACCTTCGCGGACATGACAATGATCCGGCTCGTGTTCGGCGCGATAAAGTTGGCGGTCGCCTTGCCGTCCAGGCCGGTGATTGGATTGACATCGATAAGCTGAAGGTCGCCCAAATTGCCCTCGACAAACTGGAACGCGACGGTCTTGTTCTTCAACGGCGCGTAAAACTGGTCGAGAACGGTGGCGGTCAAATTCACCCGTGTGATACCGTCGGCGTAGAGCGAGTCCGGCGTCGCCACCAGATATAGATATGACGGGTCGGTGTAGTTTGTCGGCAGGATTGTGATGTCGATCCGGTCGATTCTCTCCTGCTCGGCGACCACTCTCGCGGTGATTGTGGCGATAAACGTGCCGGTGCTGTCGCGCTCGGTCATAAACGTGGTCGAGGCCATCCCGCTCTCGTCCGTGAATGACTCCAAAGTTAGAATGGTGCCCATATTCGCCGAAAAGTTCACCGGGACGTTCTTTGCGGGCTGGCGCGTGGTCGCGCCGATAATTCTGACATAAATGTTTGTATAGCTGCCGGCCACAATCGTGGTCTGGTCGGCCCAGATGCTGTCGATCAGAAAGTCCTTATCTCCCTCGATGCCAATATTTCCGGTCTTGCCGCAACCGGAAATAAGAAGCACGGTTAGGGCGAGGACAATTCCGGCCCAGAGTGCAAAACGATATCTATCCCATTTATTCATAATTGAACTCCTTGAAGATGAATTCGCAAAAACTCCTATGTATCTTACGATTATACTATGTTTCCTTAAGTAAAATGTCAAGAACTATTTATATTTCGCAAAGCAGGTTTAGGATTGGACAAAAAATCTCTCATCCTCTCTCTCCCGATATCTTCCTCCACGATTTCGATATAGTCGATATCTTATAATATTTTACGGATTTTAGCCCGCTTTTCAAGTTTTTGAAATGCGAAATGAGGGGCGACGCTCTGCGGCCATCGTGTTGTTCATTCCATCTTAATTTTTCGTAGGGGCATGGCGGCGACATGCCCGTCGTGGGATTGGCGTAAATTACAAAACGGGCGCGCCACCGTCGCGCCCCTACGGGAATTTATATCCCTCCATAACCCGCGGGGGATAATAATTGTTACGCGGGCGAAAATTGGGGAATTTAACCCATTCCCCCGTAAGTTCTTGAAAATCAATGACTAATCGCGTTGTCCACGTCACAAGATGCGCCGTCCTCGTGAAAAGACGCGCCGTCCACTACACAAGATGCGTCGTCCTTGTGAGAAGACACGATGTCCACGTCATAAGATGCGTTGTCCTCGTCACAAAATACGTCGTCCATGACGCAAAATGCGTTGTCCTCCTGACAAAATGCGTCGTCTATGCCGTAAAATGCGTTGTCCTCCTGACAAAATGCATCGTCCATGACGCAAAATGCATTGTCCTCGTCACAAAATTTAATTTTGCGTGGTGAACAACGAATATCGCAACGCGAACAACACAAATTTTAAGAAGGGAATCGAAATGATTATCGACAACAACATAGCCAAAGACACTTACAGCGAACGGGCCGAGCGGCTCCAGCTGTTTTCGACCAATATCGACGCGTTTGCTGTCGAAATCGGTATATTCGGCGACAGGTGAACCGCATAATAGATCGCGGATGCCGAATGGGACAATGCCTGCGCCAAATGTGTTGTCGAGGACGGCCAGATGGACGGGGCTTTCGAGGAATATCCCACGATTGTTTCGCCCTCACGGAACTCGCAATTACGATGTTTTTTTAATTTTAACGTCTGGATTTCATTTAACATCCAAGCATTTGACATTTATTTGACATTTGAGCTTTAACATTTGACATTTCCCCACGTGTGCATATTATTTCACGCTATGAAAAGTCTAAAAAAGCCAAACGACCACGACCTCGAAGTCCTGAAAGGGATTGTCGGCGAGGGGCACGCGGTTTTCGCAGTCGATGCCGTGGACTACACTCACGACGAAACACCCGATATTTCCGCGGAACCGTCGATTATCCTAAAACCCGCCAACGAGGCCGAAATCGCCGAAATAATGCGGTTCTGCAACTCGGAGAAAATCGCGGTCGTGCCCCGTGGACTGGGAACGGGCGTGGCCGGCGGCGCGATTGCATTCGACAACGCCGTGCTTCTCTCTATCGAGCGGCTCGATAAAATTATCGAAATCGATACCGACAATCTGATGGTAGTAACGCAGCCGGCGGTTATCACCGGCGATCTTCAGCGCGAGCTGGAAGCGCTCGGGCTTATGTATCCCCCCGACCCGGCAAGCAAGGACAGTTGTAGTATCGGCGGGAACGTCGCCACAAACGCCGCCGGAATGACCGCGGTCAAATACGGCCTCACCCGGCATTATGTAACCGGAATTCGCGCGGTCCTCCCCGACGGCAAGATTATCGCTTACGGCGGCAAGCTGGTGAAAAACGTTGCGGGATACGACCTTGCCCACATAATTATCGGCAGCGAGGGAACTCTCGCGATAATAACCGAGATCACGCTGAAACTTATCCCGCTGCCAAAACACAGGGTCGATCTGCTTCTGGGGTTCGACACGGTGCACGAGGCCGCCAGCGCGGTCAGCGAGATAATCCGCCAGAAACATCTTCCCACCGCTATCGAGTTTATGGAAGGCGACATCGTCCGCCTGGTCGGAAGGGCACTGGAAAAAGACCCGCCCATGAAAGAGGCCGGCGCCCAACTGATCATATCCCTCGACGCCGACACCGAGGAGGAACTCGAGCGGAAATATTTTGAACTCGGCGAGATAGCGATGGAACTCGGCGCGATAGACGTTCTGGTTGCGGACACGCGGCCGTTTCAGGATCGGCTGTGGGATATCCGCCGCTCTATCAGGGAGGCTTTGATTGTCGAAAGCCCGACAATCGTCGCCGAAGACGTGGCGGTCCCGAGATCGAAAATACCCGAACTCTGGGAGGGCGCACGCGAGCTTGGAGAAAAATACGGCATTCGCGTGCTTTCTTTCGGACATGCTGGCGACGGCAATCTTCACATCGACGCGCTCAAGGGCGACCTTTCGGACGACAAATGGGAGGCAGCCATGGAGCAATACATCCCGGCCCTTTTCAGGCTCGCTGTCGATTTGGGGGGCACAATTACTGCGGAACACGGTATCGGGAAGCTCAAGAAGAAATATTTGCCGATAAATTTTAGCCCGGTGGAACTCGAGCTTATGGCGCGTATCAAAAAGGCATTCGATCCCAACGGTATCCTCAATCCCGGCAAGGCGATATAGGGGAAACTCAATTCAAAATGATCAATTAGCAATTAGCAATGCAAAATTGCCCCCCACACCGCCCGTTGGATTTCGACCTTTGCCGGAATAACAGAATAAAAAAATGAAATTGTAGCGGGAGGTCTGAATGCTCCCGTATTTGGGCGACTTACC
>DAOWNU010000218.1 GCA_030642425.1 bacterium
CCCGCGGCCACGTCGATCTTCCTTGTGCTCCGCTCGAAGATCGTTCATCTTCTCGCGCTGTTCGTCGGTCAGGATTTCCAGAATATCGAGTTTTGCTTCGACCGAAGCCAGCATCAGCTCCGCCTCGAGCGCGGCGACCTGCTCCGCCTGCTTGTATATTCTGCTCCTGTCGAACTCGTCGTCGGTCATGGCGCGTTCCATTTCCAACCGAGCCTTCTCAAGCTCCGCTCTCCTGTCGATATTGGCCTCGCGGTTTGCGAACTGCGTCTCCCGAATTTGGTCGCGCTGTTCGTCCGTGAGCTCCAGCTCATCGGCAATTCTACCGAGCGCCTGCCTTTTGCCAGCACCTCTCATATGCTGGCTCGCGAACAGCCCCCCGGCAATCAGGATAGTCGCCAATGCAACGATCATGATGGTTTTTGTTGTGCCTCTCATTTTTTCTCCTTTATTTGAGATTGGTTATGGTCTCTGCGGTCTGAAATGGCCCGCGTCGGAACCGGCCTTGATCAGTTTCCTGACCTCTTCCTCGAATTTGCGCTTGAACAACGCGAGTTTCGCCCTCTGCTCCACGGAAAGGATTTCACTCACATTCTCGTAGAACCCGATTTCCGATTCAAACTCCGCTTTTCGATTTTCCAACAGGCTGTCGAGAACAATCCCGATATTTTCCGAATCGGTTTCCGGGCCGATAAGCTCCTCCTCCAGACGGTCGAGCAGCCGCAGGTTCTCCTGCGTATATCCCTTCGCGGCGGTCTCGAACGAATTGAACACGGGGAAAAAGCGCATCGACTGCTCCTCGGTAAGTTCGAGCGTTTCGACGAGTTTCCACATGCGCACCATCTCGATCCGCTCGCGGAGTTTTTCCCTGTCCTGACCGGGCGGCGGGCCGCCGCGTCTATCCGGTGGCGGCCCCTGAGCGGCCACGGACGCGATAAGAACGCCCAGAAATGTTAGTGTTAGAATTAGCCTTTTCATTTTAAACCTCCTCTATACCCGGATAACCGAGTTCGTCCATAAGCTCCATTATATCCACGGCCTGCTCGTCCGTGAGCATGTCTATACTCGCGTCGAGGTCTTCCGTGATGAACGATGAATAAACGTCCTGCGCCGATCCCGTGTCGATTGACAGTAGTTCGCCGAGCGCGGCCTCTTCGTCGATACTGCCATCGACAATAGCCTCCGCCAGCAGCTCTTCCGGGGCGATCTCCTCGCTGTATTCCGTCAATTCGGCGAGATCGATATCCCGTTGGACTGCCTGCGGCGGGCCGGTTAAGGTTATAAGCAGCAGGAGCGCGGCAACCGCGGCCAGGCCCGCGCTCCACGCCGGCCAGAGACGATACCACGGGCGCGTCTTCGCCCCCACTTCCACTCTGCCAAGAACGCGCTGAACCATCGTCTCTATCTCGAAATTGTCCAGCTCAGGAACGGGGTCGAGCGCGAGCAGTTCGCGCATTTTCGCGTCGGTCTTCGGATCGATATTGTTTGATTTCGACATAAGATCTCCTATAATTTTAAAAACTTCTGAATTTTGCCCACGGACTGCGATATCTGGGCCTTGATAGTTCCCTCGGATTTGCCGAGAGCTTGCGCGATTTCCGATATCGACAGGTTTTCGTTGTAGCGGAGTGAAAAGGCCGCGCGCATCGCCGGTGGAAGCGAACCGACAGCCCTTCGAACGAGTTCCCGACGGTCTTTTTCCTCGGCGATCTCCAACGGCGAATCTTCGCCTGTGCAAATCCAGGCTTCCTCCAGCGGGACAGAAAAGCGATTGGCATGTTTCCGCAGATGATCCCGCGAGAGATTTGCGGCGATACTGTATAGCCATGTCGATACGCTCGAATCCCCGCGGAATTTGCCAATATTCGTCATCGCTTTCACGAACGTATCCTGTGCAATATCGAGCGCGTCCTCGCGATTTCCCGTCATCCGATACGCCAGCGAAAATATTTTTTTCTGGTTATTTTCGATTATTGCTGCCATTGCGTCTCTATCGCCTTCTTTGGCTCGTGTTAGTATTTCGTGTTCAGTTTTCATTCTTCTCAGCCCTTATGACGAAAGTAGATGGCAAAGGGTTTATTCTCTTTTCGATTTTTTTTCATGTGGGTGGTTAATAATATAGTAAATGACTGAATCCAATATGGCCATTGAAATTCAAATATCAAAGGTAAAAGGTAAAAGGTAATAGGTAATAGGTAATAGGTAAAAGTGCCCTTCCGCCCCCCAGGGTGGTGCGGCAACATCTGTCGGTAGTGCAACGACTATCATGCTTAACTGCCAGTCGGCGCGTGTCGACCGCTGGCACGTCTCCCGCTACGTGCGATTTGTTAAGATTGTTACACGATTTCGCACGCGACAGCCGCGCCAGCGGCATAAAAAAGGGGCGACTGCGTGAGCGGTCGCCCCCATTCTTCGCCGGTGCGATGCATTCCCTTATTCCCTTTTCCCCCCCTGTGTCCTCTGTGGTTTCCCTCTGCTGGGGTGGTGCGGAGCATTTTGCATTGCTAATTGCTCATTGCTAATTTTGAATTGAATCTTCCCTTATTCCCTCTTCCCCCTCTGTGCCCTCTGTGGTTTCCCCCGGCGGTGCGCCTATTACCTATTACCTAATACCTATTACCTTCTTCATCAAAACATCACTCCGAAAACTTCCTTTAGGGCGCGAAGGCCAAGCTCGTAGTTGCCCGCGCGTAAACGGAGAACGGCGAGCAGGTTTATCAGGATAATCACCGCCGCGTGGGTTATCACACAATACCAGAACGACCGCGTCCGCCACGCGATGATGCCCAACGCGATACCCGCGACAATGGCGCTCATCGACTCGGAGAAAGGCTTGCCGAAATGCAGTATCGTGAATGGGATAGTCTGGACGAAAATGGCGTAATAGCCGAGTTTGTCTTTCAGGCCGAAAAGCATAAAACCGCGCCAGAGGAACTCCCAGCCGGTCATATAGAGGATTAGCGACGCGGCGTAGATACCGAATTGTGTCCAGTCGGCCTTGATACCGGGGCAGTTGGGATAAGCCTTTGAAAAGGCCGGCGAAGCCGACACGATCCAGAGTATCGGGAGCATGATTAGAATGAATATGCCGGTCACTTTCAGGCCGAACCGCCAATCGCCGATACCGAGGCCGAACTTGCGAAGCCTCGCTTTGAGCGGCCACAGGATGAGGAGCATGGGGAGAAGGAAACTCAGGCCAAACCGCGCGAAATTGCGGATAACGGCGCTCCAGAAGACCAGTTGCGCTTTCGAGGCGAAGACATCCGCGAAAACGCCCTTGATAAACCTCCGGCCGCCGTAGTAATAATTTATTGTAGAAATAACGGCCACGGCGACAAAGACGAAGACCGTCGCGAAATCCAGGCTCCTCATCTCCTCGAGGAGACGGGACAGCGATCCAAAGAGCGATTTTTCGTTCGATTTATTCATATTCAAATTGTCCCGATTTCTTTATTTAACGGGGCTTTTTGATTTTTGATTTGTAATTTTAATATTTGATGTTTGATATTTAATATTAGAATCAATCCGCCGCGGCTATATTAGACTCGATTTCAAGGCCATAATCCTGTCGTAGGACTCCTCGATCCGCTCCACTGTGATCGTGCCGCTTTCTATCAGGCCGACTATTATTTCGATAGCCCCGCCCGCGATTTCAGGGTCGTATTCGGAGCTGTTGTTCGAGAATATCAGGATGTCCACACCGGCGTTTATCGATTTCTCGATAGCCGTCGCCATGCCGAACTCGCCCACAATAGCGCCCATCTGCATGTCGTCCGAGATAACCACGCCGCCGAAACCGAGTTCCCCGCGCAGCAAACCGTCGATGAATGCGGGTGAAAGCGTCGCCGGATAATTCGGGTCGATATTGCGCTCGAATACGTGCGCGGTCATCACAATGTCGCAGATACCGGCGTCGATTATGCCCTCGAACGGCTCCAGTTCTGTCTCCGACCAGGTTTCGGTTATATCGACCATCCCCAAATGAGAGTCCGTTGTCGAGCTGCCGTGGCCGGGGAAATGCTTGATTGCGCAAAGTATCCCGGACGCGTGATGTTCCTCTATCCAGATTGACGCGTTGGATGTTACGATTTCCGGATCGGCGGAGAAACTGCGTTCGTATGCGCCGATAACCGGGCATTCCGGGTTGACATTCAGATCGACCACGGGGGCGAGATTGAGATCGATACCCATATCGGCGAGCGTTGCCGCGCAGCTTGCCGCCCAGTAATGCGTGGTGTCGGGATCGTCGATATCGCCCAGATGCTGCGCCGTTACAGTCGGGGGGAAACCGTAGGATTCTTTCAGTCTGTCCACGAATCCGCCTTCCTGATCGATAGCG
>DAOWNU010000073.1 GCA_030642425.1 bacterium
GCCGGAATTATCTTTCCCGTCCCAGAATCTTTCCTCGGCGAAGATTCTACTTTTATAAATTTCCGTATTGCGAATATCTAACACAATCAAATTCGCGTCTTTTGTATATCTATTCGGATAGTCGAACATGACAACGTCGTTAATATCGTCGCCGTTGGGCGTGAAGGGATTCGGGAAAAGCGCGCATGTGGTTTGCGGTTCGATATTGAAATCCCATACTACAGTTGTGCAATTCGGCTCGCAGATATCCGGATAGTCGCAGATAGTAACCTCGATCTGGATAGTATCGCCCCATGACGGTGTCAACCCGAGGCTGTGCGGGTTGATCATAACCCTGCCGTCCACCCAGTTTATATCCGCATAGCGAAGAGTATCGCCGAGATAGTATATCACGAGCGTCGCCGGATCGAGTCCGGCCGGTTCGTCGTCGAGGTCGAAAACAACCTCCGGCTCGCGGTTGGAAACCAGCTCTCCGGGCTGTGGATATACCGGCGTAACTTCGGGCGGAAGAAGATCTACGATAAAACTCGAGAAGATCGTATCCGCATTCGGGGTGCCGTGAATGTCATAATAGCGAAGCAAAGTGAATTCCACTTCCTGATAGTGAGTCCAGAGTATCGACGGTGTGAAGATCAACGTGTCGTTTATTATTATCACTTCCGGGTCTATCCCCGTAGTATAAATCGTCCCCTCGACCCGAATTTCCGCATCGAGGGGCGAAATCCCTTCGCTGTCCGCAAGGGCGAACACGATTTTCTGATCATCGCAGGCCGATATCTGTCCGGGCTGCGGGATAACGAGCGCCGCGATAGGCGGCGAATAGTTCACGGTTATTGTGAAACAGGTCGTATCGATATTAGGCTCGCAATAATCCGGGTTGTCGCCCGCAATAACACAGAAGCTGTCGCAATCGTCCCATGTCAGTCCCGTTCCCGTGGATTCGGGATAGAAAACAAGTTGGCCGCCGTCCCAATTCACCGCCGGGTGAAGGATGTCGTATTCATCCCCGCAGAACAGGACATAAATCGTGGTGTCGTTCACGCCGGTCAGGGTGTCTTCGATAGAAACGGTAACCGTGCCGATGGGATCGGAGTAGAAAATACCGTCGGCGGGATCGATAAGAGTTACTGCGGGGGCGGTAAGATCGGAAAGGAAACTCCAGCTTAAAGTCGGCCAGAGATTGCAGGTAAGCATATTGAAACATGTATCCAGCGTCAATTCGTGCCAACCCTCTTCCCAACCCATGGGAGAAACAGGCCGGGCAATTATCGATCCCACAAGCGGCGAAACGACCATATTACCCTCTTCCACCGCGAAACGCCGGACGCCGTCGGCCCACAACACGACCCTGTTCGGATCGAGCAGCGCCTCGTCGCCACAGTTCAGCACTATCTCCTGATACTCACAGCTCGAGCTTGTGCTGTCTAAAGGCATGATTATCTCCACCATCGGAGAATGCGAACCGGGAACCAACACACAGAAGTAATGCAGGAAAGGCCCCACGGGATATTGCTTGGTCGAAAGCTGAAAATCGTCTATAAAAAGGCCGGCCCTGTGGTTGAGCGAACTCGAACCAAAATTGAAACGGAACTGGACATTATCCCCCGGAGAAAATATGCCCATATCTATCAGGTCCTGCGAAACCACCCGTATCCAGATGCCCGTGGAGTCGCAATAGGCCATTCGATCACTCAGTGGATTATCCACCCACGAGTCGATATAGGCATCGTATCGCGGCAAAAGAAGGCCAACGCCGAACTCGTCGAGATGTTGCCAGCCCGTAAGACCGATATTGTATTCCACAACAAAACCGTCTTCGCCATCGAGCGTCCAGCCCATAGGGTCTATCGGTGGAACCGCCAGCCAATACCAGAAAGATACATAGGCCTCCACCCATCCGGTCAGGTTGAAACCGACGCTTGTAAGATAAGTATCCCATCTCGATCCGTAAGTAGCCTCGCCGTCCGGGGGCACTCCGGCGACTCCGAAACCGGACACGGCCTCGTCCGGGCCGTAGGGAAACCGCACATCGCAATAATCGAAATGCTCGTCCCCCGTGAAAAGCGGGTCGGAGCCTTCGAAATTATCGCTGTATCCCACAAGCGAATCGGCGCTCGTTAGAAGAAGATACCAGCAATAAAGTGAATCGTTCACGCCGGGTGAAACGACCTCTATTTCGTAATGAACAACCTCGGTATCGCCCGGCATAATTGTGCCGAGAGTAACAAAATCGAACCCCGAAGCGAGGTCTAAGCCGGGAAGCAAGAACAGATTAAGCGTTACGTCGGAGGCTGCCTCTCCGCCGATATTTTCGACAATGAAATCGAATGGGAAAGGATTCGGCGTGGGCACGCAATCGACAAGATCGAGCGTTTCGGGATATACTCCCTCCATCATAAGATGGGGCTGTTCGAGGCCCCCGCTGACATAGACATCGTCGATGAACCATCCGCGGAAGCCGTTGTAAAGCTGGTCGATAGTTTTGAAATCGAAGGAAAGCATGATATCGTGTCCCGTCCATTCCGAATCGAGGAAATATGTCCATTTGATCCAGATGCCGGGAGCCAAGTATCCTCCGGATGAATAGCTGTGCCAGTGTTCCCATCCGGGCAGCCTCGAAAATGGCGGATTGAGCCAATTGAGCGTGTCCCAGGTTGCACCGGCGTCGGAGGAGACCTTTATATACATCATATCGAATGCGTTGATATCGATACACTCGACCTCCCACCACGTCCAGAAACTGAACATTATCGAGCCTAAACCGGCGGTCTCGAAAAGCGGGCTGACGATGTTTCCACCGTGATCGTCGTATGAATTGCCACCTGAATTCGGAAGAGGAGGAGTGTGATTGAAAGGCTCTCCGATAAAGGTGCCGTTCTCCGGGTTGCCATACCACCAGCAGTTGTTTCCCGAATGTGCCGTTGGAAGATAGGCCGGTCTTGAATCTCCAAGCTCGACCATAGTTCCATAAATATCGGAATGGACGCTTACTAACTCCGGATTTATCATTATCTGCCACTGGCAACAAGTTGTATAAGGGATTGGTATCCATCCCGCCGCGCCCACTTCGAAATCCTCGAAATATGGAACCGCAACAGTCATCGGGCGCGCGCGCGGCGGCTCGACAAAAACCTTGCTGAGGCTGTTCATCCGGGCCGATTCGATCCGCTCCTCGCGCGTTGGCGCGCCAATAAGCAAACCAATAACCAGCATAAGCAACCCAACGACAATCAGGCTTCTTAGTTTCATATTTTCACTCATCCGTTATACGTCCGAAAGATGAAGACCCCGCATCGTGGCCGTGAATATTATCTTGCGAGAACCACTGTGCCGTTACAAACTATTTCACCGTTCTTAATTATTATATAAATATAAAGTCCTTCTTTCAACAGTTTTCCATTAGAATCTTTGCCGTCCCAGGAGCGCGGCCCGAATTCCACGATATCCTTATCGACCATGTCGATTTCTTTTCGATAGACTTCATGGTTACGTGTAGTATAGATAACCAGTTCCGCCTTCTCACTGAACATGAAAGGATAATTGAACACGGCGAAGTCGTTGATACCTATGCTCTTGTCGGGCGTGAACGGGTTCGGGAAAACGATACACTCGACATCCGGCTCGATAAGAAATCGCATAGAGTCCGCGAAACAGTTCGGGCCGCAGGTATCGGGATCGTCGCAGAGATAGACATCGACAAAGACCGAATCTCCGCTCGTGAACTCGATATCGTGCGCGCCGGGATTGTATGTAACATCGACCGCGCGAATTTCGCCTCCAGCGCCGACACTCGTAACGTCCCAGACAACTTCGGTGTAATTGTAAATATGCCGGATAGCGTGCTCATCCACCACAAGCTCGAACGTCGCCGGATCGATCCCGCTTCCGTTATCGGACAGCGAGAAAACAATAGGCTGCTGTCTATTTCTCGTCATATAAACCGACGGCTCGATGAATGTAACACGCGGCGGCGAAAGGTCCATTATAAATGTCCAGTCGAGCGGCGTTTCGAGCGGATTGGCGAGTATATCGTCCGCGGCGATAAGCTGAACTCTAATCTCCTGACCGTCCTGGAAATTCGGTTCCGGCTCAAAATACAGGAGCGATTCAGCCTCGAAATATGTCAACCGGATATTATCCGTCGTATATATAACTCCATCGACCTCGAGCTGAATTGTCGATTCATCGACGCCGTCCTCGTCCCAGAGCCTGATCTCGATCCCCTGCGGGTCGCACGCGCAATACCATCCCGGCAGCGGCGTGATTATTTGTGCCATCGGGCCGCCCGGCGCGACATGGAACGTCCACACATAGGTCGTCTCGTTTGCGGGGCATTCCCGGATATCCGTGGGGGTGTCCTCGCCCCAGATAGAAACCGTTACATCGTCTCCGCCCTGCCATATCAGTCCGCAGTTTGCGGTGTTTATTGTCCCAAGTCCGGTCATGATGTCGAACACGACACAGGGCTCGTCTCCGATGAGATCGAAATTATGAACACCGTCTATCGTGATGTTGAAAGTCGAGTAATCGAGGCCGGAAATGCTGTCCCAAACTGAGAAATAGATTATCGGCAGGCGGGTTCGCACCGTATCGCCATCGGCGGGGGAGAATCCCCACGCGGCATAAACCGAGAGATCCATGAAGAAATCCCAGCATTGCGGGTTCATCAATGAATTCCCTATCGGGTCGTCCGCGGAATCGATACAAACGCTGACCGTTTCGGCATCCGCGAAGGAAATAATCGGATCGATACGGAGAACCGGCTCGGCCCATGTTACACCGGGGTCGCCGATATGATACAGGGTTACCGGCGGCGGCGAGTTCGGGCCGGAGCGATAGACGCTCACAACGACTGTCGTGTCGTCGATCCCGTCCGGGTCGTCGAGCGAAAGCTGTATGAATTCCGGGTTGCACGACGATATCGTGCTGTCCCCCGGATTCTCCGGAGTCGCGATAGGGCCGCCGGGGGCAATATAGAATTGCCAGCAGGAGTCCATCTCGTTCGGGCCGCAGGTATCCGGGCTGTCGTGGCTTTGAATACACACATCGACAGTATCTCCACCCCACCATCTCAGCCCGATATCCCCCGGATAAAGGCGGATAGTCTCCGTGATCCCGCTCCAGTCGATTCCCGCGGAAGATATATCGTAATCCACGCCATCGACAGAAAGAATGATGGATGCCGGGTCGAGACCGCTCATCAGGTCGTGCAGGCCCACATAAATATCCGGTCGGATGTTCGTTATCATATTCCCCGGCAGGGGCGCGATGCTCGTAATGAACGGCGGTGAGAAGTCCATGAAGAAAACGACCGTATCGCCCTCCTCGAGGCCGTTGAAAAGAGTGTCCGCCGCGTTGGTTATGGCGATAAATACCGTCTCCGCGTCCTCGAATGGCGGCGAGGGAACGAAAATCATCTCTCCCGTTGCGGGATCGTAACTGAGTTCGGCGGAATCCAGCGTGAACGCGATGGTATCGGCCCACCCCCAGATGCTTCTGGAGACCACTATCTCTATCGAATCCTCGATAAGCGCGTCGTGCTCCGTGTCCATCAGCTCCATGACTATCGAATACGGATCGCACGCCACGTAATCGCTATCGTTCGGGTTGAGTATCTCGCCCACCGGTCCGCCGGGAACCACCTGGAAAGTCCAGCATGTATCGAAGCTGTTGGGCGCGCAGCCGTCGTCGTCGTAATAGTCGTCCGCATAATCGAACAGGGAGACACACCATTCGACCGTATCGCCGCCGAACCACATCATCGGGGGAACGGCATCGTCGGGATCGAAGGCGATATGCCCGCCGGCGCCCGAGGGCGACCACGTTACTCCAATATCGCCTATTCTGAAGTCCACGCCGTCGATAGTGAGAACTATCGAGTCCGGGTTCACACCGGCGAGCGTGTCCCAAACATCCAGATCGAACGAGGGATGAGTCGTGTGAACATCGCCAACCGGGTCCGCGCCGGAAGCTTCGGGTGGAACGCGGTCAACGTAGAAAATCCAATCGAGATAGGCGGTCGTGTCCAGAGGATTCCCAAGGCTGTCCTCGGCTTCGAGGAGCCGGACTCGAATTATGTCCACCGGGTCGAAAGGCGGCACAGGGAAGAATTCCAATATTTCGGACAGAGGGTTATAGAACATGTGGTCGGGATATGTGTAAGATGCGCCGTCAACTTCGAGAACGATGGTGCTGTCCACAACGCCGTTGTCGTCCCACAGGTGGATAAGCACATACTCCGGATCGCACGACGAAATACTGTCCGGCCATACCCGCTCGATCTCCGCGAGTGGGCCGCCGGTCTCGACGCTAAATTCCCAGCACGTATCGAGTTCGTTCGCCGAGCAATAATGCGGCCCGTCGTAAGCATAGACACAAACCTCGATATTCTCTCCGCCCTTGAAATGGACTCCCGCTATATCGGGCGCCCATTGAATATTATGTCCGAACGCTATCGGCGTAACCGTTATCGATGGCGAAGTCAGGTCGAAGTGGTGCGTGCCCACGATAGTTCCCGTGATTGTCAGGTCGAAAGAGGCGTCCACGAGGCCGCTCTGGATATCCTGAATATCGAATTGCACAGTCGGATGTCTGGTGTCCACAATGAAGCCGTCGGTCGGCGACGCGCCGGATACGAATGGCTTCGTTTGATCCATCTTGAAAACCCAGCAGAGCGATTCCGGGTTCATCGGATTGAACACCGGGTCCCAGGCCTGGCGCACGCATACGCTCACCGTCTCGGGGTCTTCGAATGGGTCGTCGGGATAGTAATGGAAATACGGCTCCGCCCAGGTTACGCCGGGTGAATCGTAGAACAGCGTTGTGATACCGGGAACCGGACTGGACGGGCTTCTTTCTACCGTAACAATAATCGATGTATCGACCACGCCGTCGTCGTCGAAAATCTCTATCGATATATGCTCCGTGTCCTGACACGCCGACCACGTTTCCGGCAGCGGCCTGAGCCAATTTGGCGCCGGCCCGCCCGGCATAATGTAGAACCTGCAGCAATATGTCGCGGAATTGTCGTCGCAAATGTCTGTTGTGTCTTCGACATAAACGCAGATATAGACGCTGTCGCCGCCCCTATACGATGGGGAAGGATCGAGCATGCTGGTCGATACCGTTATCACGCCCGCCGCGCCGGAAATTCCCGGATCGCCCCAATAATAAAGCAGCGTATCGTCGATAGTGATAACCATCCGCGAGGTGTCCACGCCCGAAAGGTTATCCCAGAGATCGAAATTGATTGTCGGTCGCGTTGTGAAAATCGTGTCGCCGCAAACCGAACCGCCGCCCGCGGTGAAATTCTCGACCACCGGAGGCATAAGATCGACCCAGAAAGACCACGATAGCGGCGTCTGGAGCGGATTGCCGAGCGTATCGTCGGCGGAATATAGTTCTACAAACACTTCCTGAGAGTCGTCCCACGCGAAACCCTCCGGTATAGGGCAGAAGGTCAGCGTGGTTTCCGATGCTGTTTCTGTGAATGTCAACCCGGAGTCCGCAACTGTAAATGTGTCGCCATCGACAATTAAGATAATCGTGGCGGGATCGATTCCGACATCGTCGTCCCACATCAGAATCGTGATACACTGGTCGTAGCAGGATGTTATCTCGCCGGGCTGCGGCGTTACTATCTCGGCTTCCGGCCCCAAGAGATGAACGTAGAATTCCCAGCAGAATTCGCTCGTGTTGGCGGCGCAGTAATCCGGAAAATCGCAGGCGTGGGCGCATATCGAAATCGTGTCCCAGTCGCCCCAGACCATCCCCGCCGCTGCGGGATCGAAGCCGAAGGTGAACGTGGTGTCGTCCCAGAACACGCCGGGGTCGCCGAGGTGAAGCGATATTGAATCGTTAAGCACGAATTCGAGACAAGCCGGGTCCAGGCCGGAAAGGCTGTCGAAAATATTGATATAGAACGGCGCAAGGCTGTCCGCGAGAAGCTCGCCGTCGAAGGGAGCCTCTCCCCAGAAAACCGGCGGCGAGAGGTCCATAAGCCAATACCAGCAATAGATATCCGCAAGAGTATTTCCGAGCATGTCCGCCGCCGCCAC
>DAOWNU010000389.1 GCA_030642425.1 bacterium
CGCTATAGAGAAGATACCACTTATACCGTATATGTCTTCATCTTCATCCATAGGCCTCATGCGCCTTGCGAGAGTATCTATCGTGAAAGAATCGTAGGTGCAGACCGCGATCATGCACGAATCGGATGCACAATCCGGCACGATCCAGTTAAAAACGGAGCCTCCCGCGTCAACTCCGTCGATAAGCAACCATTCTTCGCCGGCATTCTCTGAGAAATGGATGAAGAAGCCGGTGGATATATTGCCGTAATTCCATACTACTTGCACCGAATCCCCAATTTCCCATACCGTTCCGTCGGAAGGTTGGACGATTTCTATCCAGGGGCCTAGATAAGCGATGACGAAATTCGACGGTGTATATTCGACGATCGACGAATCCGTCGAGCATAACAACCGCAATAATCCTAAATCGCAACGGGTAGCCGGGATATTCCACACAAATACAGAACTGTCCGCAACGATACCACTCGCAATCTCCTCCCATACAGCGCCGTCATCGGTGGAATATTCCAGTTCAATATAGTCCACTCTCACTGTATTCCACATTATTTCATAATTATAGCCTATGAAAAGAGTGTCTTCGTCGGGCGCAATGAGGGTTATCGATTCGCCACCCACCGATGCAGTATCTATCGTGAAAACCGAGCCGGTCTGGGATGATACGGAGGTGTCCTTTACCCATCCGATATGGACAAGGCAGTTTTCGGAATATACGTCCGGCAAGTTCCATTCATAGAAGCCGTCGCTCTCGGTAGCTTCGGATTCTATGACCCAGCTCGAGCCGCTGTTTGTTGAATATGATATTTTGACGGAATCGACATCTCTGCTATACCATAAAATAGTTTGTATTTCTTCCGCGAACCATCTCTCAGCGCCGACAGGCGATAATAGTTCGATTTCGGGTCTTCCGTTGAAAGACCTGATATAAAAATCATCGTCGCATTCACCGCATTCGACGAATTTCAAATCCTCATCGTATAACATATCCGAAACCTCGAGGGTTTCCGGATATGGCATGCGGAACACTTCATGTCCATATTCATCGAGCCATAAATAATTGTAATCTTCGTCACCAGTATAATAATGAGAATAACCAACCAACCACTCATTATCCGGGGTTGGAACCACAAACTCGAATTTCTCCTCGTTAAGGGGGCCGTGCCACCAGGTCCTTGTATAAAGGTTCGTTAATAGCGAATCGGTCACATATATAAACGCTCGAGATTCGGGGTCCGCACCACTAGCGTTGTAACTGCCGACCACCGCGATATTTCCGTTGGAGGCTTCAGCCATATAGTTCGGCGTTACATAATCGCCAAAATTCCGGTAACGCTTCCGTAATGTATCGCCATCCGAACTAAAGCGCATCAACGCTACTTTAAAAATAGTCGACATGTCTACAAATACACCCATCGTTATGTAATCCCCGGATTCTGTTTGAATCAGGTCAAATTTGTGTATGCAATAGCAAGAGGCGTAAGATGAGGTATCCATAAATGGATATTTAGGGCCTGCCCATGCAAAATTGCCTTCTTTATCATAATGGATCAACTGGAACCCGTTTTTTCCGTGAAAAGACGCGCCGCAACAAACGGGTTGGAAAGATGTAAAACCCGTATCCGATGTAGGAACTAATCCATAAGGTTTCAACGTATCGGGGAAGTAAACGGTCCACAAAGAGTCTCCATTGGGAGATGTTTTTATAAGCCACGTAGTGTCCATAGTATCATAGCCTATATAAAACAATATTCCACCATCCGCTAATTCGATTACATCTAAAAATTTGTAATCAAAATCGTCGATTTCCGGCAGAATAAAAGACCAGAGCGAATCTCCCGTTTCGTCGATCCTCACGGCTACCGGTGCGACATCCGATACCCCTATTGTATAGTATCCACCATAAATTAAAAAACCGTCATCGCATCTGCAAAGGTTTGGTGCTACAGGTTCATCGGGCACAGCGTATCGACCGCTTATCGCAAAGGTTTGTGCGACAAATACTAACAGAATCACGATAGTTAAACGCATTTCTTCTCCTTCTATAATTTTCTTTCGACGCATTGCGTCATTTAAAATATAAACCTAAAATAAAAATATACAAGCGGTTTTTTAAAATTCAAAATAGCCCCCGCAATCGCACGTTTCCGAAGAGGGCAATTCCTGTTGCGAAACGGGATTTTTTCATTATCATTCAAAGAGAATGAGGAAACGATGAAGCGCATTTTCCCTTTAATAATATTCCTGCTCGTCTCTGCGGCACGCGCGCAGGGGCTGCCGGTGATCACGGCCATTTCGCCGGAGCTGACGTCCGGCAACTGCCTATGGTTCGGCTGGGATATCGCTGGCGGCGATTTCAACGGCGACGGGATCGGCGATATCGCAGTCGCCTCACCCCGCTCGGATATGTCCCATCCCGATCCTGACTCGGCAAGGCTCGTCTGCGGCAGGATCGATATTTATTTCGGCCCTTTGCCCCCCGGCGATCACGACGGTATCTCGCTGCCGCCCGATATTACAATATTTGGCGAACATCCCGGCGACCAGTTCGGAATATCTATCGCCAATGCAGGCGATTTTGACGGCGACGGTTGCGACGATCTGCTCGTCGGGGCCAACGTCCTCGATAGCAAGGGCGGAGCTTACGTTTTCCCCGGCGGTTCGCCGTTCGACACCTCCCCGTGCGTGACATTTCTCGGCGAGGCGCTCGTCGATAATTTCGGCTATTCGGTAACCGGAATCGGCGACC
>DAOWNU010000200.1 GCA_030642425.1 bacterium
AAACATCAAATATTAAAATTACAAATCAAAAATCAAAATTGTTCCTTGCTGTGATGATTACGTCCTTTCGCCCTCCAACCCATTGACGCGGAGCATCGCCAAAAACGTTACACTGCGGAACGGAGGAACGAGAGGAAAATTTCTCCTCAATTATAAAAGCCGGTCCCGAAGGACCGGCTCCTCAAATAGGCCGGTTATGAGAGGCACAACTCCAACCTATTCAATATATATACTGTCATTATTCTCGCTATGATTCACCGCATCATCTTTTCCCGCCCTATCGACGCGGAACGCCACCCCGTTTCGCCCCACGGAGGCCGTGGGTCGAGAGAATCATATTATTTTATCAGCATCGCCCGGACAATCTCCGAATTGCCGTTATAACTCACGCGGGCGAAATATAGGCCGCTCGACGCTTCACAATTGTCGATAGACTCTCCGCTCCACACTATTTTGGCGATTCCGGCGGGATACTCTCCCGAATTTCTCCAGATAAGCCTGCCCGACAGGTTGAATATATCGACTTCGACCACGCCGTGCTCGGGCAAAGCGACCATTATATCCGTGGCGCTGTTGAACGGATTCGGCGCACATCCGAGCACGTCGAAACACTCCGGGAGCACGGGAACCGCGTTTATTCTGTGGAGACCAATTTCGAGTAAAAGCGGCGTCTCGCTTTCGATAACGTCGCCGTCGATTAGAATATCCCTGCCCTCCGGGACCCGCATGCTCATATATGCCGGCCCATTCAGCACAAGTTCCCATTCCGCCCCCGGTGAAATATCATATCGAAGGGCAAAGCCGTCTTCGTCGAGCCAGGCTCTCCTGCCCTCTCCGCTCGGCGGCACCGGTGGGAACGCAATATCGCCCCTGTCGAGACCCTCGCGGGCCTGTTCCGAGAAAGCTATGCTCAGAATTTCCACGCTCCCGCCAAAATCGAGTGTGATTTCGCTTTCCCATTCGGGGACGATCTCCGGCTCCGGTCGGCGCCTGCTCGAATCGGGAATAGTCAACAGGCCGTTATCTACAGAGAGCAGCCAGTAGGCCCGGCCAGGAAGAATTGAATCTGCGGCAGAATATATACATGGCGGGCAATCCCAGCCGTAAATATCGCCGAGAATTATACCCGGTGGCACAGTCGATAGATCGGAGGTTGCGATAGCATAAGGTAGCGCCCCGATAAGATTCCAGCCCCTGAAAATCGATATGGAATAGTTCGAGAAGGCCGCGCCCACAACATAAATCGAGGTGTCCTCGTCGAACCAGACCCAATAGCCCTCGCCGCGCATTATCCACTCGGCGAATTCGTAAGAACCGGTGGGCGTATTGAATCTATAAACGCCATAAGCGCCCGCGAAAACGTCTTCCGCCGGAATTCCTACCGGATGCAGCGGACTGCTCACCATATTCCATCCCGAATGCATATCCATTTCTCGAGGCTCGAGTTCGGGAACCGTCCATTCGATAACGAGCGTTTCGTCCCCGCCGAAATAGGCGACGGATTCGGCCTTCATGTCGTAGATGCCGTTTATGTAGAACTCGCCTTCCGGCAAGGTTGACGAATTCCATTTCGCGATACCCTCGGCCTCGCCGAATGTCGCCAGATTCCAAACCTGCGGCGCGGAAACGGCCCTAACATCTTTTCTCAGCGCGTGGATGAACGAGTATTCCGGGTCGTCTATCATGAACTCGCCCTGAACATAGGTGGATGGCGGCGGCACGAGAACCCAGTCGATTCCCGGATCGTAGCCCTCCGTGGCTCCCGGCGTCCCTCCGAACGTGAAAGTATTATCGGGCGTAATCGGCCCGGATAGACGGTTAAGTCTGATATCGCAGCTGAAAAGCTCGGTTGTAAGCTGAACATAGCAGAACCCCGGTTCCCACGTTACTTCGGGGAAGCCGTCGTTGAAAATAAAGCTTTCGACCACGACCGGCGTTGTGGAGCCGCCTCTCGCGTCACAATTTACACGGGCAATAAGATCGAGCAGAACACCGGCGGGCATATCCGCGAGAGACGCGCCGCTCATCCGCGCCTCGATAGTTCCGAGAGATTCGTCGATAGCCACGCCGGACACGAGCCAGCCGTCCGCCATCGCGCCCGCCACGTCTATTCCAATAGGCGTCAATACTGCGGGATCGACGGAGAAACTCATATGCGCGCTGTCCAGCCGGCAATAGACCAGATTGTCGATGAACAGCGGGATTATGACGGTATCGCACGGCGCGCCGTCGTCCATCCCGAAATTCAGGTGTCTGGGCTGCATAACAATATCGACATAACACGTGTCGCAATCGACGAAGCCGAAAGAATCGGTTACACAGACGATATATTCCGTGAGTTCGCCCGGGGAAACAAGGGGATTGGCGCTGTCGCTCGTGAATCCGGGCGGGTCGCTTGTCCAGGCAATTTCGTAGGGCGGCGTACCGCTCGTGGCCGTTGGATCCCCGCCTATCGTAACCTCCGTGCCAATATATATTACCGTATCGGTTCCGGCGTCGGCTATCGGCATCGGCGGCATCACAACATTAACGTCGTCGATAGAGTCCAGCAAGCCGAATGCGTTATCCGCGCGATAGCCGAATGCATTGGCGATCCACACGCCGTTATCGAAAGTGCCGACTATGCCGAGTTCGATATCGGCGTCGAAGGTTATAACTATCGAATCGTCCTCCTCCATGCTGAACCAGCCCCAGCTTAAGATGCTGTCGCCCGGAGTAGGCTCGCTAATCGAATCGCGTGTTGCGGAACCGAAGAGCTGTATATCCACGGGATTAGAACTCAATGTGAACCCGGATGGGAGCGTATCGCCGATAGTTATAACGTGCGAACCGACCCCGACCATCTGGTGCAGGATTATCCGCCACGTTGTATGATAGCCGCAGACCGCCGGTGTGAGAATACATTCTTTCCGTATCTCGAATCCGGCGTTGATCACCTTGATATTTTGTCCCGCAACCGCGGCGTAGGATGCCCACGCGTCGTCGAACGCATACATTTGCAGGAGCATTATTGTATCCGCTTCGATAACGTGGTTCCCCGGATCGACCTCTATCCGGGCGCCTCGCCGTGTTGTCAGGGGGATATCGAACCAAGGGGTGCTGAATGTTGGCGGCGCGCCGTCGAGCAGAACGGTGCTCTCAAATCCTTCTTCGATAACGACGTTGAGATAATCGTTGGTGTATCCCGGCGGGATGAGAAAAACATAGCGCCGGGCATATTGCTCCTCCGGCGGGATAAGCATGAATGCCGGGTCTCCGAGTGGAACGTCGCCGCTGCCCGTGATAAATGACGGCTCGCCTTTGGTCAGAACTCCCCCGGTCACGAATTGCCCGACGAGGATGGGCTTATCGGCCACAATGCGTGTGGGGCTGTCCAAGAGCTTGCCCGCGCAATCGGCGGCATGGCCGCCACCGAAGGGAATGTCGTAAAGGCCCGGATCGCAGGGAGTGCCGTCCCATTCGAAAAACTCGCCCCGGTTGAGGCTAATAACCTCCGCCGGACCTGTCGAGGTCGAATCGTATATCGTAACGGTAGTCATGTCCTCCGACGCCACTATCTTGAGAACATCTCTCTGCCAAGTCTGCCTCATCTCGATTGGGAAGGCGTTGAAATTCATGCCCCACGCCGTAATCGGGGTCATCTGCTCGATCATATAGTCCGCCGCCATTATCGAATCGGGGACGAGTGCGATCTGGCTACCCCCGAAAACCGCGATAGGTTTGTCGGAAATGATCTCGGTTCCCGTAAGGTCGCTCATGTCGAAACGGGAGGGCGAATTGGCCAGCACCTGATAGGCGTCGTGGGAATCGAGCACGATTGTAAATGGAACCCCCGCAGAATGCCCGCCCGCCGTATTCACCGAGGGGGTTATGGTTATATTTGTCGAGTTGTTCGGGGCAACAATTGCCAACATGCTCGGCCCGCGGTTTGTATATCCAATCGTTGGGATATTGTCGCGCCAGCACATAACGATATATTCCTGCCCGAGGCTCTGGTTGGGGAAAAGCAATGTCATGTCGTTTGTGGCTCCGGGTTCTTCAAAAGCGAGAAAATAGGCCGCGATAGTATCCTGCGAGCGGATAGAGATGCCGCGATTATAAATCGTTTCCGAGTTTCTGAGCCAGAGAGAGGAATCGACGCTAACCGTCGCGGTGCCGAATGCCGGGATTGTGAATTCTTCCAGCAGAGCGCCGCCGAGAGTTTGAACCGTGCCGATAGTCGCCACTGTCGAGGTCAGAATTATCTGTCCGTTCCAGTGAGAAGCCGGTGTGCCCGGCGTTGACGGTTCCCTGCAAGCGTTTGCGGGATAACACAGTATAAATTCTTTTCCGAGGTTCGAGAAAGCGGCAAACAGTATCGTTACCGGGATTAAGATTAACATGAGAATTAAAAAAACTATCTTCTTCGACATTTGTTCCCCTTTATGGAAATTTAATAAACTACCATTTTGTTAATATGGTTCAAAAATATATATTGTCAAGGACAGAATACTTTTCCGGGAATTTTCATAAAAAAGCCGTTTGAGATTACGGGTGCATTGCAATAAGTGGGTCTCCAATGAGACCTAATGAATTGCCTGCAAATAAGTTATAAAGAGTTATATAAATGTCGTGATAAGAACATTTTGATATTTAATATGTCATTTGAGATCGCTGAAAAAGGGTACAATTTTCAATTTCGTTTATTTTATAGTTTTTTTCA
>DAOWNU010000146.1 GCA_030642425.1 bacterium
CGGTTGTTTTGGTTTTCTTTTTGATCTTGATTTCTACCGGTTTCCCGCAGAAGGGGCATTTCACGGTTCTGGATTTCTCGCTTTTAGCAATTTCCTCCGCCTCGTCGGATGAGAACCGCTCATTGCAGTGCGGGCATTTCTTCCTAAATAGGTAGTTCCGCTCGTGATAATAGCCGAGAAAGAACATCCCCTGGTCTTCCAGGGGCGTGAATCCCCGGAATTTCTCGGCGGGCAGATCTTCCATGATCTCCGCTATTAACCAATCGTAATAGCCGCCGTGCTCGCCCTTCTTTGTGTGATGCGAGGATAGCTTCAGGAGCAGCGGGAATACCGCCCGCGGGGTCGTGCACGCCGATCCGAAATACTTGTCCTTGATAGTCGCGTTGAGCTTGCCGCCCGCGGCGTCTTTTTGTGCCCCCTCTAAGACGGCGAAAAGTCGTCCAAGAAGATAGGGCGCTTCCTTGTTGTCTGGGTTTCGTGACACGGTCACCTCCTTGTTGTGATTTTTAATAAGAACTGCTTTTGTTAACGATGCTCGATAGTAATTAGTTTTGCCGTCGGCGCGGATTCGCGACATGACGGCGGTTAAAAGGTTTTCGGGGTAGCGTTCGCCGGTTAATATCGAGCGCATAAGCTCGCCCGCTAATAGCGGTTGAATGTTCTCCGATTTGCCCTGCACGGCGGTTTCCTTGAGAAGCCACCACAGGCCGGGGAAATCGAAGTCCTTCTCGTATTGCTTCTCGATTTTGAGTCGGGCGTAATGCTCGCCGAGTTTTCCGAAGACGTCCTCGACTGTCGAGGGATACCAGAAGCGCACCGAGATACGCGATGCGTTGGGCGAGAGACCGAGAATATAGAATTTCTTGTCCTTTTCGTCCTTCAGTTCCTCCGGCATTTTGCCCTCGCGGATGGCTTCGAGGAATTTATGGATATCTTCCTCGATTTCCGTGCCCGGATCGATAGCCTGCCCGAACCATGCCTCGACCGGCGAGTTCTCGCCCGCCCAGAAGACGGTCGTCGCGTCGCCGATTTGGACGTTTTGCCCGGAGCCTCTGCTTAGCAGGTAGTTCAGTGCGGTTGTGTATTTGAAGGCGGCTTCCTCGCTTATCGGAGCGTTATAGCTTTGCTCTTTCCCGTATGAACGGAAAGATTCGATATTGAAGCTTACAATATTTGCACCGGAAGATTGCGCGCCGCGAACGCCTTTCAACGCCGGATGCAATCTTGCAATGGGAGCTTCTTCGCCGGTTATAAGACATATCGCTTCATATCCGGCTTCTTTCGATTGGCAACGCTTAATCCAGGCCTTTCGTATCGCTTTCCTTCGATGAAGAAATTTCTTCTCGCCGTCCAAACGGAAAACAAGATTGCAACTAGCTACATCTTCCCAGTTATCCCATTCTTCAACGTTTGATGGTTTCCAATTGTCGAGAAACTTCAGTAAAGCCTTCATGCCCTCATCATCGATTCCATCGCCCAATTCATGGTGGAATTCCTTAAATGCCTGAAAGGTTTCACCTATGCGTTCGATCTTCCTTTTCATTTTCGCTTCAGAGAGGTCGTCTTTGATGATATCGGCTCCGAGAACATAACCGGTGTTATCCCACATGAAGTTAGGAAGAATATTTGATGCTCGTTTAACTGCTTGGGGCACAACCATCGGCCTCGATACGATTTTCTTTTTGCCTTTTTTATCCTCGACCTCGATACGGATTGTTTGAGGTTCGCCGACCAGTTCGCCGTCCTTATTAATAATGAGGCAATAATCGATTTTACCAACACTATATCCGATCGATGGCAACGGCGAATCTTCTTCATCGGCTTTTCTGTTATAATACCCCGTCAGCGCTTGCAGTATCATCGTTTCACCTTCTCGCTGTTCGGGTGGGGCACCTCGACTATGCCGTCGCGCATCGTCGCCGGAAAGAACATCGGCTTTATGTCCTTCGGGTCGGCGAAATCCATGTCGAACAGCATCCAGTTGAGGTCTTTTTCGCCCTTGTCGGCGTAGCAGGAGACCGGCAGCGCCTCGTCGTCCTCGATAAGCTCGAAGTTCGCCGGGAACTCGCGGCATCCGAAGACCGGTTGCTTGTAGCACCGACCGTCGCGCGCTCTTCGGCGGAACTGGTCGATATGCTTGCCGTCGGTGCGGTCGTCGGGCTTGCGGTCGCTCACGTCGATTCCTTTCGCGGCAATCTGCTCGTCGGTCAGCACCTCGAACTCCGCTTCGATAAGGTATTCGACATGTTTGAGCACCATCGCCGCGCGCTGCTGGCGGTCTTCCTCGATGAAATAGTCGGGCATCGGTGTATTCCCTTTCATCGCGCTCTTTGCGTTGCGAAAGGAAATCTTGCTCGCCAACTCGTTTCGCCGGATGTTTGTGAAAGCGATAGGGCGAATTACGTGGATGCGTTTAATCACCCACCGAATCGACGGTTTCCAGTAGATGGCTTCGAGTATCCCGCGCGCCGCCGACGGCGTCATGACGTCGTAGGAAACTCTTTCCACCTTCATTTCGGGCCGGGTGAAGCAGGCGTAATCGCCCCACACCCGGAGTCTGACACCTTTTGACATTTGACCTCCTTATTCTAAATTGCTAATGTATAAGTTAGTTGGATCAATATTATTGTCAAGCACTATTCCAACTTTCTCATTATATTTTCCCACTTTTTTCGGCAAAATGAACATCCCGCTTTCGGTCTCTTCCAGTGCCGGTCGGATTTTGTTGAAATCTTTCGCGTAAAGCGAGACGGTGTATCTCTGTACGGCGCGATAATCTTTACTATTCGGCGGCTCGTATCCGCGGAACTTCGCCGCAATCTCCTTCGCGCGGTCGTCGTATTCGATAAAAACCGCCGTGGTCGGGCTGTCGATAAGGCGGAATACCTGCGCGATGTCCCTGAATGGGAAGAAGGCCTTCGAGATTTCCTTAGCGAGGCTCTCGATAATTTTCTTCGAGTCGAGTTGGTCGGGGCCTTTGAGCCAGAAAAGCTCTTTGAAAAACTCATCGACCGCGCGAAGTCCAAGCAGATCGAAATCACCCTTATCGATTTCCCCGGCGTGTCGGCGATTTATCCCCTCCGCAACCTCGGCGGCCTGTTTTATCGAGTGCAGGGCATCGGGTATCTTGTGCTCGCTCTCGAAGACATAGGTCTTGCCGATATCGCGTTTCCCCTCCCTGTTGCATCTCCCGGCGGCTTGCGCGATTGAGTCGATGCCCGCGGTCGCGCGATAGACGGTCGGGAAATCGATATCCACGCCCGCCTCGACGAGCTGCGTGCTTATCACGACGCAGGGCTTAGGATTGTCCGAATCGAGGCGCGGTCGGATTTCATCGTTGAAGACTTTCGAGCGGTGCGCCGGACATAGGTTCGTGCTCAGGTGGAAGAGGTTTTTTTCGTCGCATTCTTCCGCGAGCATCTTGTAGAGCGCCTTCGCGTGGCCCTTCGTATTGACGATGCAGAGGACTTGCTCGTGAGCTTTTATCCTTTCGACAAGTTCGTTGTCGGTTATTTTCTTACTGTCCTTTCCCTCGATGAACTCGACCTCGACGCGCTTGAGTTTCTCGTAAAGCTCGATGACCACTTTTCTTTTTTCTTCTTCGGTTTCGTTGCCGGTTTCGACGCCGACTATTTCGCGTGTGCCTTCGAGGCCGAACTTAAAATCGTCGCGACGGTTCAGCGCAGGCTGTGTCGCGGTGCAGAGGACGACGGTTGTGCGGTATCGCCCGGAAAGCTCGCGAATCGCCTCGATACACGGGCGAAGCAAATTCACCGGCAGCATCTGCGCCTCGTCGAGAATGACCACGCTATTCATTATATTATGGAGCTTGCGGCAGCGCGTCTTGCGCGAGGCGAACAGCGACTCGAAGAACTGGACGTTCGTCGTTACAATAATCGGCGCGTCCCAGTTCTCGCAGGCGAGGTCGTGCGCGGTGGTTTCTTTATCGCCTTTGAAGTTATAACCGTCATTTTTCTCCTCGAAATTGCTGTGGTGCTCGACGACGGAGTAGCTTAAATCACCCAACGCATGACGCAGTATGATGGAGTTTTTATATCCGATTTTAGCTTCGATATTATCGAAATCCAAATATCCGAGTGCATCGCGGAAAACCTTCGCATTTTGCTCGATAATGCTCGTGTAAGGTATAACATAAATGACGCGATCCATGCCGTGTTTTATCGCATGTTTCAGCGCGAACGCGAGTGAGGAGAGCGTCTTGCCGCCGCCGGTCGGGACTGTCAATGTGAAAAGGCCGGGATCGAGTTCCGCTGCGTTCCGGCAGGCTTCGAGGACAAGGTTGCGATTGCGGTTCAGGTCGCTTTCGTCTTTGAGCGACTCGAATTCTGCGAGTTCTTCGTCGAGTTTCGCGGAAAGCTCTTCGAGCAAGGGACATTTGCCACGCGAATCGTATTGCGCGCGATTCATAAATCGCTCGGTGTCGAGCCAGTCGGCATCGACCAGCGCGGAGAAGACCATGCGAATCAGAAACGACATGCGGAAGGCGATGTTCTTCGGGTCTTTTGTGCCATCGCAGACGAATTTGATGTCCTCGAGCGCGAGATCGGGCTTCTCGGCATATTTACCGGCGCGGTCGCCAATCGGCGGGATATTTTCCTTAACCAACCTTTTTTCGAGGGAAGCTCTGTCGCCGGCATCCTTCGCACTGCCGTTGGCGAGGCCGCTGTGGTGCCCGGCAATCGTGTATTCGAGGATTCGAGCAATGGGCAACTCCTTCATGTCGGTGAAATGCCCGTCCGCGACCTGTGCGCCGGCAGTTGCGTGGTCAATTTTGCCGTGCCATTTCTTCTTAAAACTTTCGTCTTCACTTTTAATGTATTCCTGAAATTTGTCCGAGAACTTGCCGATGTCGTGCAGCTTCGCCGCGGCTTTCGCCAGCCTGGCGAGTTTAGGGTCGAAGGTGAAAAAACCCTCGGCAAGCTTCGCGGTGCCGTCGAGGTGTTCTTCGACGCTCTGTTCGCGGCCATCCTCCGAAATATGCGCTAAAAACTTTGATTGCCCGGTCATAACCTTCTCCTTTTCATTTTATTTCGTTTTTAAGATAAGCTGTCGAACAAGACTGCGCAAGATGTTTCTTAATATAAAAGTAATTATTTATAAGAAACTATGAAACACTAACTATTTTAGCAGAATTTTAGAGTGCAAATTAAATATTTTTGAATTTGGTAGCGTTGCGTTAGACGAAATCCTAATGACTAATGAATAAGGTAAAAGGTAATAGGTAAAAGCACCCCACCACACCACCTCTGGATTCCCGCTCCCCGCTTTCGCGAGGACAAGTTGTCAGGGCGCACACACGGGTGCGCCCCTACGGGTGCTGCTTTTCGGTAAAAATCAGCAATCTCTAATTTTGAATTGCCTTTTCCGCCGACTGCCAACCTATTCGGGCTTTTTCTTGGATATTGGTTTTGCGGAACCCATCATACGGGCGAACATCGCGGTATCCGGGCTTTGCTCGAGGATTATTTTCATAAGGACAAGCAGCGGCACCGAGAGAAGCATCCCGATAATCCCCCAGATATATCCCCAGAAAAGCAGACCGAGCATCACGGTGAGGATGTTCAGTTTCAGGCGGTTGCCGATGAGTATCGGGTCGAGGACGTTGCCGACAAGTGTCTGCACGGAAACCAGAAGCGCCGCGAAAATGAGCGTCTCCACGCCCGAATCGAGATAAATAAGCCCCATCAAAATGGGCGGGATCGTAGCGACTATCGACCCGATGCTGGGAAAAAAATTGAGCGCGAACCCGAG
>DAOWNU010000332.1 GCA_030642425.1 bacterium
AAAATATCGACGTGCTGACACTCGTCCAGACTCAGGGGGCGGGCCGGGTCGATATCGAGGATTCCTATGTGTTCTGGAATATCCAATCGACCGGCAGTGGAATAATCACGGCGCTCGATGTCGGGGTTTCTCCTTACACCGAGATCGCCGCGCACGACAGCGCGCTCCTCGTCTGGGGGAAGATCGTCTCGCCCGCGGATTCTTCCGAAATCGATGCCGGCGACACGATAGTCGCGGAGGTTTATGCCCTGTTCGGGCCGGAAAGAATTCCGGAAGAATTGACCGCCTATCTAACCTTTCTTGCCCCGGATTCCTTTTTCTGGAGGACGATGGGGGACACATTCGCCTCAGCTCACAATGAACCGGTGGCATTGTGGGATGTCGGAAGCAGGCCCGCGGGCGAATACACGCTCCGGCTGAATATCGAGCTTGCGCCGGAGATAGACATTTTCAAAGAATATATTTTCAATTATGTCCCCACGGGCATAGCCGAGGCCGACTTGCCGAAAATCCCGTTTATATCCGCGAGGCCCAATCCTTTCAACGCGCGCTGTGAGATAACCGTTTCAAATCTTATCGGGGAAGCCCGTGTCTATGACCTGTCCGGTAGATCGATACACCATTTGCGTGCGGTGGATCAGAATTCACCCTTCGACAGCGACCGGGCGAAATTCATCTGGGACGGCAGGGACGATCTGGGCCGCGAATTGCCATGCGGCGTATATCTGTTGGCGATCTCCACCGGAGAAGAGAATTACCTGTCGAGAATTATTCTATTAAAATAAATCGGGGATAAGAAAATGAAAAAACTCCTTTTAATACTTATGCTCGTCATCGCGGCCTTCGGTCAATATGCAATTACAGGCCCCGGCGGGTTGATGATCGAACTCGACACGCTGGACGGCTTCTTTGGAATTGGGGACACCGTGGGCACAGGCAGACCGCTTATGTTCGACTATCATTACCCCTGGGAGCGCGGCAACAGCCCTTTCGCGGTGATGATCGACAGCGTCTTCTACAATAATACGCTCTGGCTATCGGCGGCCTGCGGCCATGTCCACTTAAGGCCATTTCGAGGCCCGATAAACGCCACATTCGACGGCTTCGCCACACAATGGAACATACCGATAGACTCCACGGGCAGCATAATTTTCACCCAGAAATTGAGAGCCGTGCTTATCGACGATCTCCCCGCCTGCGAAATTAGCTACATGGCTTACAATAACGATGACGTTTCTCACAAAATCGCTTTCAGGCAGGGGATGGACATTCTCGTGGGAAGCAACGACTGCGCCCCGATGGCGATGGGCGCGATCTACACCGGCCTCGGCGACATTCTCCAGTATTCGGACATCCCATATTTCTGGATGGCCTTCGAGGATGGGCCTGCGGAAGGTGCCGATCAGGTGGTGGCGAGAGGGATATTGCGCGGATTGGCGACACAGCCGGAGGTCTTCTCTTACGGCGACAATTATTCCCTGTTCGACGATTGCTGGCTCCCCGACTCCATGGTCATCGGTCGCGGATATACGGACTCTGGCATCTCGATACTCTGGGGAGAACAGCAGGTCAGCCCGGCCAAAACATACACCGTTTCCACAATCTACGGCTTTGGGGAGGCCGCCGAATCCGGAACCGAGATCATATTTATGGACCTCGTCCCGGGCAGCGTGGGATCCGCTTGCGACCAATGGGCGCAAAACCCGTTCGAGGCTGCGGCGATGTTATATAACGTTTCAATCGCGGGCGGACTGGATTCCGTCGTCGCGTGTATTCATCTGGACGACGGCCTGAGTATCGTGCTCGACCTTCTCCACGCGACGGACACCTGTGTCCTTATCTCCGAAAGCCTCCAGCCGGATTCCACCGCGATGGCCTCGTGGCTTATTCTTGCCGATACCGCTTTCTTCGTTTCCGGGCCTGCCGACGCCACGGTTATCATCACTGTCGAATCCAGCGATCCGACTTTCGAGATGCTCGTGGGCACAACACTCGTCCATATCCCCGATCCGGCGGGAATCCAACCGGTTATCACGGATATTGTCGTCCCCGTGAACGCAATATCCGGCATAACGGACACCGTGCTCGAAACGAAATATTATATCTGGGACGACGGCGGCATCGACCCGTCAAGCATGATCCTCCAGATTGGCTCTATGATCCGCTATTTTGGCGATTCGGACGTCCGTTTCGAGAACGACACGCTCGCGCTGAAAATACCGAATTACTATTTCCTCCACGGAAATCGAATCTTCCACGGGATAATCGCGGTCTCCGACTCCGACGGCTGTTCGCCCGACTCCATGCCGCATATCAGCGGCTTCTGGGTGGATACGCGGCCACCGGCGTTAGGCGCGCCATACCCGCCGAGCAGCTCGATCATTTCCGACTCGCTTCAGCCGATAACTATCCCGATCTACGACTGGCCCGCCGGAGTTCATACGCTGTCGATAACCGCATTTATCGATGTCGGCGGCGCGGTTGATTATTTCACCATCCTCGACGCCGAGCTGACCTATTCGACGTTCGATTCGCTACTGACATTCACACCATCGACACCATATCCCGATTCGGCAACCGTGAGATTCTGCCTTACCGGCGTCGCGGACAATGTCGATGTCGGCCCGTTTTACGGCCCCCGCAATTTCAGGTCCGACAGCACCTGTGTTTATCTGGATGTCTATTACGCCGCTATCACCGAGGACGGCAGGCCGCTGACATTCGGCCTATCGGCCTATCCCAACCCGTTCAATTCCAGCGTTCATATCGAGTCCCCGCTTGCGGACAGGATAGAGATTTTCGACATCAACGGCAGAAGAGTTGCGGAAATGCTTGTAGGGGCGGGTTCCAAACCCGCCCGCGCGGGAGGGTCACGGACCCTCCCCTACGAAATCACGTGGCGTCCCGACAAATCCCTCGGTTCAGGCATTTATTATGTCAGAGCAATTCGCGGCGAAAATGCTATCGTAAAACGCGTCGTCTATTTGAAATGACGCCGAATCCGCCGGCGCGGGGCAACTCTTAGCTCTTAACTATTTTCTTGCGCCGATAACAAAGATGAAGTATATTTAAAGCGACGGAGACCGAGCGAATAAATAAAAAAGGAACAGCGATGGATCGAAGGAAGTATATATACTGGCAAGACGGCGATATGTGGCTGGGATATCTCGAAGATTACCCCGATTACATTACCCAGGGCAAAACCCTCGAAG